>CAYSEX010000021.1:0-26832 GCA_964430305.1 uncultured Chryseobacterium sp. | reverse complement strand
GCAGAAAGTAAAAGATATTCAGCGTCTTTGACCAAAGGAAAGGTGTATATTTTTTGTCTGCATGCCAAATGTGGGACAAATGAAGAAGTAGCCATGACGGAAGCGGTATTTGGAATCTTTCGCATTACTTCTTGTACCATTTTCACTTGGTATTCTTTTTTGAAATGTTTCGCCTGCCAAAAAATGACACGAGCCTTTTCATAATCCTGCGTTCGTTCTACCATAGCATACATAGAAGAACCTAAAGTCATTAAAACAACGAACCAAGACAACCACAACCTTCGCTTTTGAAGCTGCCAACGCTGCTCAATGCGTGCAACTACGTCTATAACAGCAAATGCAAGTAACGGCGCAAATTCAATGTTATATTGGTAGGAAGTTCCCCAGGTGGTGAATTGATTCGAACACATCTTTTGAAGCAACAAAGGTGCTATGGCAAGAATATACATGGGACGAACTAGAAACGCCCATCCACCTGCAAAAATGAGTACGACATAAAAAAACAATTTTTCGAATTGCAATTCTGGATAATCTGGTAAATGATTTACGAAAAACAATTTGATAAATTCGATTGGATGCTGAATGAGAAAAGACAGCGCATCAGTCATGCCTCCCCCTAGTGCAGGATATTTTCCAAAATGAACGAATTCACTTTGTCCCGCCAAGGTAGGCATGAGCCATTTAACAAGCATGAAGAAATACATCATGGAAAACAGTCCTGAAAAAAGGAAAATATATCGAGCGACTTTATTTTCTCTATAATTCCATGCAAGGGAAATACATAAAAAGAAAAGGAAAAATGAAAAGTTTTCTTTTCCAATCCATAGAACCACTAACCATAAAAAAGAAACGAATTTTCTTTCCTGCAACACACTTAAAATCCACCATGGAATAAAACAAACAGACAAAACATTGCTGTGATATTCAAAGGCAATTGCTCCAAACACTCCAAAAGAAAATAAAAAAACTGTAGCGCCAAGCCAAGCCAAATGGGTAGTGCCTTTATTCCACTGTACCAAACGATAAACACCAACGGCTCCGAATAAGACAGCGACAATTTGAAGAACAATGAGTGTTAAGCCTTTGAAAATATAAATGAATGGACTGAGAATAATGAGGTATAAATCAAAATGATCTGAAAGCAATAGTCTTGACTCATCTAAAAACATGCTCGTTGTTGCCATACGTCCATGCGCATATTCATGCATGGCATGGGTATAAAGTCCCAAATCCAAAGCAAAGGTTCTGTAGAAATAATGATTCAAAAAAGCAATGGAGCTAAAGCAAATGCATCCGATGGCTAAAATCAGAATCAACGCTTTATTCGTTCTCACGTATTGCATCATATGAATTCCCTATACATGAATTTATGCCAACCTATCTGTGGAACAAAGTACATCTCCCCTTTTTCTATGAATTGCAACTCCTTATAAAAATCCAATGCTCCCAACCGCGCATCACACCAAACCCCTTGTATTGACTTTTGCTTACAATTCTCGATTCCAAATTTGATCAATTCTTCGCCAATACCAAGTCTCCGATAATCGAGATGAACAGCCATTGCTCGCAATCTAAAAACCTCCTTGCAATTCCATTTTTCGGTTGACTCTTTCTGCCATGTAGATGTACCAACGCACTGCCCCTGATAAAAACTTGCAACGTGAAATGTATTTAAGGCATGATCTGAATCTAAAACACACTGGTTTAGATTTTTGTGAGGCCACAAGACAAGCTGTCTGAGCGACTGAATCTCCGATACAAGAGCCAAACGAATTTCAGTTTTCAAATTCTTCATCCCCATCGAAATCTAAAAAATCATCTAACATACGTCGGTCTCTTTTGGTGGGTCTACCCACTCCAAAATAAGGCATTGCCTTTTGTTGTAATTTCAATTGCTCTAACTTTTCCAGCTCCGATTTTTCAGTACAATCCCTCATGAAATCACCAACCAATTTTGCTCCTAATCTCGCTTTTGGAAAATCAACAACTTCATATCGAAAATGAATAGGCCCCTTTCTAACCTGAACCACATCTCCTCGCTTCAACTCTCGTGAAGCTTTAATTAACTCACCATTCACCCAAACCTTGTCATTTTTACATTGCGTCGCAGCCAATGTCCTTGTTTTAAAGACTCGAATACACCACAAGTACTTATCAATGCGCATTAGTCAATTACCAATTTAAATCGTCGCCAAAGCTCTTCCACTTTTGGGTTCTGAGCCATCATTTTCTCAAACCGCTGTCTGTCCGTTAAAAACTCTCGCACTTCCGAATGCATTTCAGCTAGCTTAGGAATTAACTCTACTCCCACTACGTTATGTTCTCGGAAATAGCCAAACATGGCTGCTCGTTCTTCAATGAAATAATCGATTTGAGGCTGACTTTGAAAATGCAATTCAAAGCGATTCTCCTGGTGAGGTTGAAATACAACGTTTGACAAGGCCGCAGACGAAACCGCATTCATATTCTCTAATTCCTTGAGATACGATTCATAGACCAACTTCACCTCTTCGAGGGCATATACTTTATTGGCCTTCTCCACAACTTCTTCATTTGATTCCGTTGGAATAACCCCAGCGTTTAACTGCTCATGAATTGAGACGTGATCAATATCTTGTTTCGCGGTAGACCTTGTGTTTGGATCAACACCAATTTTAACCAATTTCTTTTCTGTGGTAAACGAAATTGGAGTGGTACCTGCTGCAGCATCTAGAACCAATTCATTCTTAACCTCGGTTGATTTGTTGGCCGGGGCTGAAGTAACAACAGGTTGTCCTAAGAATTTTTCAGCTCCCCTGAATGGAATAATTTTCAATTTTTTTTTTCACCCTCACGAATGTTCTGAGGTAAGCTACTCAATTTCATGAGTAAAAGTTCGACCAACAATCGTGGATGTTTAGACGCTCTGAAATGCAAGTCGCATTCGTTCACCAAATCAATGCCGCGTATTAAAAAACGTAAGTCGCTTGCTGCTGCTTGATCTTTGTATTTCGATGCTACTCCATCAGAAACTTCCATTAATGACAAGGTTTGCGCATCTCTGCAAACCAATAGATTCCTGAAGTGCGCGCCCAGCCCTGTTACAAAATGATGTACATCAAAACCCTTATCTATGATATCATTAAGAATGGTCAAAGATCCTGGTATATCCTCTTGATAAAAAAAATCTGTTAGTCTGAAATAATAATCGTAGTCAAGAACATTTAAGTTCGAGATAACATCTTGGTAAGTTAATTTCTTTCCACAAAAAGCTACAACCTGGTCAAAAATAGACAATGCATCACGCATGGCTCCATCTGCCTTGGTTGCGATCACATGCAGAGCATCTTCTTCCGCTTCTATTCCCTCCTGACCAGCGATATATTGCAAGTGCTCAGTCATGTCCTTGACTTTGATTCGATGAAAATCAAAAATTTGACATCGACTCAAAATAGTAGGAATGATTTTATGCTTTTCCGTTGTAGCCAAAATGAAAATGGCATGCGCCGGTGGTTCCTCCAAGGTTTTCAAAAAAGCATTGAACGCCGCGGGTGATAGCATGTGAACCTCATCTATGATATACACTTTGTACTTTCCAACTTGAGGTGGAATACGAACGGTATCAACAATAGCGCGAATGTCATCTACACCGTTATTTGATGCTGCATCCAACTCAAAGATTGTAAACGCAAGTTCTTCTGGTGAAGCACCAATCATATTGTTCACCGCCTTAGCAAAGATGCGCGCACAGGTTGTTTTACCTACTCCTCTGGATCCAGTAAAAAGATAAGCTTGTGCAATCTGATTCGAATCTATGGCATTGCGGAGTGTAGTGGTAATAGCCTTTTGGCCTACCACTGAATCCCAATTGTCAGGTCTATACTTTCGAGCTGAAACTATAAAATTTTCTGCCATAGCCAAGCAAAGATGACAAAAAAAATCAGGAATTCATTGATACAAATATTCACAACCTATTCACATAACGAATTCCACAGAAAAAAGAGTTATTTTCGTTCAAACCGAACCGAACTGTGAAATCCATTTTTGCCGCCTTTTTCTTGAGCGTTATTTGTGCTGTATCGAACGCTGAAATTCAACTTTCACTCTCAAACGAATCTTCGAATATTGGCGACGGAAAAGCCATTGTCACCAATGCTTCAGAATTCATTCATATTCATTGGACCAACCAGCAGTCACCAAATGGACAAGAAGCAAATGGCTTGAAAGAAGGTGTTGAATACGAAGTGCAATGTACACGATTAGACGGTTCTCATGAAGTTTTACAATTTCAAATTGAAACACAATCAGCTCAAGAGAGTATGAATGCGTTGTTTATTCCTGTTGTTGACGCTTTCGGAAAAATATTATTCTTTGATCCATTCGCTACCTTCAATCTTTATGACAATCGCGTTTACAATTCACAAGGTGATTTGCTTACACATCCCAACGGAGACCCAATAAGAACTGAAATCTGGCTGGTTGTTCTGTTATTGATTGGCTCTGCCATTTATTTCACATTTTACTTCCGATTCATTCAAGTCAGAGCATTTCGGCATGCATGGAAGGTCACATTTGGTCAATTCACAAAAAAATCTGAACCCGGTGAGGTTACACCCTTTCAGGCCTTGTCAGCGGCGTTGAGTGGCACACTTGGACTTGGAAATATTTCTTTAGTTGCAGTTGCCATTGCGGTGGGTGGTCCAGGAGCTACGTTTTGGATTATTGTTGCGGGGTTAGTGGGAATGTCTACAAAATTCGTGGAGTGCACCTTGGGCGTAAAGTATAGAAAAATAGATGAAACCGGTGAAGTAAGTGGCGGCCCCATGTACTACCTCAGTAAAGGCTTAACGAAAAGAGGTTGGCAACGAACCGGTAAAATTCTAGCCATCACTTTTGCCATCATGTGCGTAGGAGGAACTCTTGGTGGTGGTAATATGGTTCAAGCCAATCAAGCTTTTGATATGATAAAAACAGTACTACCAGAGAGCAGTGCATATGCACTCTGGATCGGTATTGCATTCGCCGTGGCTGTAGGAGCTGTTATTGTAGGGGGAATAAAAAGTATTGCTAACGTAACTGACAAATTGATTCCTGCCTTGGTAGTTATCTATACCGGTTTTGCTTTGACCATCATTGCCATGAATATTCAGTTTTTGGGTGAAGCGTGCAGTTTAATTTGGAACGGAGCATTCTCACCAGATGGAATGAAAGGCGGTTTTCTCGGTGTTATGATGCTTGGATTTCGCAGAGCTGCTTTTAGCAATGAAGCCGGAATTGGCTCTGCCAGTATTGCTCATTCGACCAGTAAAACTTCGCATCCCGTTAGTGAGGGAATGGTCTCGTTGCTTGAGCCTTTCATAGACACGGTGGTGGTTTGCACCATGACTGCATTGGTTCTTGTTTTCACAGGATTTGCAACAGACACGCAAGGGCTGAACGGCAGTGCATTAACCGCAGCTGCATTTCGATCTGTATTTCCTTGGAGTGATTGGATCATGCTTGTCTGCATTGTTTTATTCGCATTTGCCACCATGATTTCTTGGTCTTATTACGGAATGAAATCTTGGGCTTTTTTGTTTGGTGAAAAATGGTGGATTAAACAATCATTCAATTTCTTATTCCTTTTTTGCACTGTTCTCGGAACGGTCAGCAGTTTCGGCGCGGTGGTAGACTTTTCAGATATGATGATTCTAGGTATGGCATTTCCAAATCTGATTGGATTGTGGATTTTGAAAGATGAAGTGATGCGCGATTTAAAAGTCTACTGGAAAGAAGTTAAAGGACATTAGATTAGCGTAGTTTGGCTCGATCCGCCTCACGCTTCAAATCTTTCTCTTTGACATCTGCTCGCTTATCTCCAACATTTTTCCCTTTAGCTAACGCTATATCAAGCTTTGCCCATCCTGAGGGTGAAATAAACAGACGCAAAGGAACGATAGTAATGCCTGCATCTTTTAATTTTCGTTTAATTCGATCTATCTCAATTTGAGTTAACAGCAACTTTCTTACGCGCCGTTCTTCATGCTGCGCATAGCCCGCATTGGCATAGGTAGCAACACTCATATTGAATATAACTAAATGCTTGCCTTGAATTTTACAATACGCCTCGGCAATGTTTGCCTTTCCACCACGTATACTTTTAATTTCGCTTCCTGTCAGCACCATGCCAGCAGAAAACTCTTCCAGAACAAAATATCTGAAAAAAGCTTTTCTATTTTTTACTTCCACTGCCATGCTGCAAAAGTAAGCTAGTTGAATTGGGAAACGTAATCTGTTAAGAAACTACTTAATGCTCGAACCTCTTCAGCCTTGGCAACTACATAAGACGCAGGCATGATAGAAGCATCATTTTCAAAGCGCATTTCACTTGCGCTGGTGTGGTAACTACTGAAACAGGCACTCGCAACTTGAGCTATGTTGTTACTTCTTAAACCACTTCCCGGCATAATCTCCATGTCCGTGGTTAATTCCGCATAGCGTTTCAAATTTTCCAATCCTTCAACACAAGTGGACTTTTTCCCAGATGAAAGCAAGCGACATATGCCCAGACTTTCAAGTTTTCCAATGGCCTCATCACCATCTTGGCACACATCAAAAGCCCGTTGAAACGCTATATCCATGCCACGTGCAGCCTTTACAAAAAGTTCAATTGCCCTATAATCAATGAAGCCGTCGCTGGTTAAAGCACCTACAACCACAGCCTTAGCACCCTTATCGCGAATACGACGAATGTCTTCACACATGATTTTAATTTCTGCTTGGCTGTAATGAAATGAACCCTCTCTGGTTCGAATCAAAGCAGCCACATCACATTTCGTAAATTCAACGGCATATTCAACCAAAGAAAGACTTGGAGTAAGACCTCCAACCTGAAGTGCAGTACAAACTTCTAAACGTGTAGCACCATTTTGATCTGCAATTAGACATGATTCTGCGTTTGTTGCAATTATTTCGAGATGAACCTTTTTCATAGTAGTTTTGAGTCATGACGAAGGTATATGCTTTTCTTTTTGCGTGCTTCATTTTCGTGAGCAATTCGCATGGCCAAGAAATGAAACCAATTGAAAACTTGGTTTTTGAAGGAGGCGGCATTCGTGGAGTTGCTTATTGCGGAGCACTTCAGGAAATGGAACTTAGAGGAAAATTACAACACGTGCAACGCGTCGCTGGAACATCTTCAGGTGCCATTACAGCATGTCTTCTTGCCGTTGGCTATCAGCCAAAAGAACTTACAGAAATCATTGGCAATATGAATTTCGGAAAATTCAATGACGGCAGAGGATTGGTTTTCGGAGGAATGCGAAGATTGAAAAAGCACATGGGATACTACAAGGGAGAGAAATTTGAAATCTGGTTAGAAAACTTAATCGAAGCGAAAACAGGAAATAAATCCATCACTTTTTCAGAGCTTTATCAATTGTCCCAACGTGACTCCATGTACAAAGAGTTGATAGTAACAGGCACTTGTATGAATCATCAAGAAGCCATTTATTTCAATCGCTTCACGTACCCCAACATGCCCATTTCTAGAGCTGTGCGAGCGAGCATGGCCGTTCCATTGTATTATGAACCTGTAATTATTGATGATTCAGGGCAACGAATACAAGTCAAAAATTTAGGACCAGAACATCATGTTTGTCTTGATGGTGGATTCGTATCCAATTACCCCATATGGGTTTTCGACGAAGCGCCATATTCTTTTGAACCCTATTCAACTTTGGGAATGCGAATAGATAAAGTACAACAAATTGAAATGGATCGTGCAGGAAAGTATCACACACTTGCTTATCCCATACACTCTACTTCCGATTTGGTGGGAAGTGTTTATTACATCATGAAAGAAAACTTAAATCGACAAATGCTAGACAGTCTGGATTGGGCAAGAACCATTAGTATTAGCGACGCGGGAATAGGACCAAAAGTAAAGCGACTAACCAGTGAGCAAAAAGAGTTGTTTTTGAACGAAGGTCGAAAAGGCGTTAGCCATTTTTTCGAAAACAAACCTTAGTTCAGAAAACCCTCTTCAATCAATACCTTTCTTATTCTGTCGCTGGTATTATCTGTAACAGAAACGAGAGGAAGTCGAAGATAATTTTCACAAATATCCAATTGCGATAAAACCTCCTTTATCCCTGCTGGATTTCCTTCAACAAAGAGCAAATGAATAATTTCTATTAATTTATAATGAAGTGCGCGCGCTTCTGCTAATTCACCATTGAGGGCATGATGCACCATTTGTCCAAATTCCTTTGGGAATGCGTTTCCAACTACTGAAATAACACCGTCAGAACCTGAGGCAATCAAAGGCAAGGTTAGTGCATCGTCACCGCTAATGACCATAAATTCTTTTGGGGTATTGTGAATGACATTCATCACTTGCTCAACATTACCTGAAGCTTCTTTAATACCTATGATATTCTTACATTCAAATGCAATTCTTGCAACAGTATCTGGCAGCATATTGACCGAGGTTCTACCTGGCACATTATAGAGAATAATGGGTAATGGAGATGCCTCACTTAGCGCACAATAATGTTCAAATAAACCATTTTGAGAAGGTTTGTTGTAGTATGGTGTAACACTGAGTATTGCGGTAATACCTTCGGTATCGAGACGAGAAAGCTGCTGACAAATTTCAAAGGTATTGTTTCCGCCAAGGCCCAAAACTACAGGTTTCGAATCGTTATTTGTTTCAAGAACAGTTTGCAGCACTTCCTGCTTCTCTTCGCGAGTCAACGTTACTGATTCACCTGTTGTACCTTGAACTACAAGATAGTCGGCGCCTCCGTCAACCAAATGTTGCGTTAATTTTTTCAGGGCGGTATGATCTACTGCACCATCCTTACGAAAAGGGGTTACCATGGCAACTCCTAAACCTTTCAACTTCGCGTTCATTTTATTTGTGGATTACTAAGATATACGTCCAAATTCTGAAGGTATTGTTCTATCGTGGGATTCTCTCCAAGATTAAGCAGCAAATCAGATTGAATAGAAGTTAACGATTCTGATAGCCCTACCTTCATTTTTGCCTTACTTTCTTTAAAAATAAAATTGATTGGAATATGCTCCCCTTGTGTCAAATCAATTAGAATATCAAAATCTTGCTTGATAAAGTTCGAAACGTTTTGTACGGGCCTCAAATACCAGTTTAAATCATCTTTTGTGAAATATTCAAACTCTAATTTTTGCGATTGCCAGATAGATAGATTTTTTGCATTATCATTAAAAAATCCAAGGCAATTGACATGCTTAACACCAAACTTTTCTTTCAAATACTTGTGAAAGGCCTTGATTTTATTGAAATACCGTTCGTCATTATCAACGTAGAGTATACCCACAGAAACAGCGTCATGGAAATTGCTACCACGACGGTTCCGCTGTACATCAGGTGATTTACCTAAGGCTCTTCTACCAACGCTCAGTTTTATCTTTTCGATAAACTTCATTCTTACAAATTTACAAAGTCTTGGCAATATTTCCATCGAAACTTTAAAAAGCAAGTATATTTGAGACTTACACCTCATAACTCAGATGAATAAAAAAGGACTTTCACTTTTTGCCTTGACCATGATAGCCATAGGAAGCACCATTGGTTCGGGCATTTTCAAAACACCAACTTCAATTGCGTTTCATGTACCCGATGCCATGTGGATGACCTTGCTATGGATTGCGGGAGGATTGGTATCCATGATAGGTGCATTGATTTACGCCGAAATGGGAGGTCGTTTTCCGTCAGGTGGTGGAATTTACACCTACTTAAAGGAAGCTTTCGGACCATTGACAGCCTTTTTATACGGCTGGTGTTTATTGGCAGTAGTATCTTCAGGAACCATTGCAGCGTTGATTGTAATCTTCACAGAGAATGTGCAACAAATGACCGGATTTGACCCAGGAATGAAAAGCACTTTTTCAGCTGTGAGTATAATTGTTCTTACACTGTTCAACATGTTTAGTTTAAACAGTTCAAAACAATTTGCAAACATTTCAACCGTATTGAAAATAGTCGGAATTTATGGGCTACTGGTTTTATTGGTCATGCTCGGAGACCGAACTGTATTTGAAGGCAGCATACCCATTGGCGAAATCATGTCTTCTGAAAAAGCACAAGGATTCAATTGGGCAAGCGCATTTGTTGGTGTGTTGTGGTCATACACCGGTTGGCACTATGCCAGTTTTGTAACTTCAGAAGCAGAGAACCCCAAGAGAAATGTACCGCTTGCACTTATTATTGGGACATTGGTAGTCACACTATCTTATGTCTTCGTTAGTATTGGATACTTAAAAGTATTGAGTATAGACGAACTGGTTGCTATGAAGCAGATGGATAATCCACCAACACTTGCGGTTGTAGCTGCTGAAAAAATTCTTCCCGGTTTTGGGGGAATAGCTACCTCTGTGCTCATATCCCTTTCCGTCTTTGGCTGCGCCGGACTCTATGTTTTAGCCACACCTCGAATCATAAAACAAATGTCGAATGAAGGACTATTTTTCGAAATGTTTGGAACATCACACCCGAAATTCGGAGTACCACTCAGCGCAATAATACTGCAATCACTATGGGCTATTGTACTGGTCTTTCTTTGGGGTGGATTCGAAGACATCATTAATTACGTGACCATAACCGAGTGGTTCTTCTTAATGCTCGCAGCAATTGGAATTTTTGTTTTTCGAATTAAAAAACAAGGCAATGAAGATGGGGGCTTTCGTACACCGCTTTACCCCTTTCTTCCTTTAATATTTATAGAAATTGTGCATTGGTTTGTTCTGAACAATGTGGCAAGTGATAATCCTGCGGCATACTTTGGATTATTGGTGATTCCAATTGGAGCAGTCGTTTACTTTCTTTACAATAAATTATCAAGTAAAAGCAACTAAACGAAGCAATTCATAAGGGTTTCAGAAGTTAAAAGCTCGCCTTTATCAACAACATTGGGCTTTTTTCAACAAATTTGTAAAAAAACCCTCGTCATACTTGCTAGTCAGAGATTTGTTTATTTAGTTTGACTCAACAAACAAATGTTTAATTTAAAAACCAAAACAAAATGAACAAAGCAGAATTAATCGACGCAATCTCAGCTGCGTCAAAGCTTTCAAAAGCTGATTCGAAGCGTGCATTAGATGCATTCATCGAAGTAACAACCAAAGCGTTAAAGAAAGATGACCGTGTTGCCCTAGTTGGTTTCGGTTCTTTCTCTACTTCTAAGCGTGCTGCGCGCAAAGGACGTAACCCACAAACTGGTAAAGAAATTACTATCAAAGCTAAAAAGGTAGTTCGTTTCAAAGCTGGTACTGAGTTATCTTCTAAAGTGAAGTAATTTATTACGAAACAAATAACAAGGGCTGCGCGCTGCGCAGCCCTTGTTATTTTTGCACTATGGATCTTCAAGCAATGTATGCGTTGTACAGCTCACACCTCTCTACTCATAAAAAAGAGAGGTTTAACGCCATTGCACAAAATCGAACCAGGCATGTAACGCTTGTGTTAGAAGATTTATATCAACCTCAAAATGCAAGCGCTGTTCTAAGAAGTGCTGAATCTTTTGGGATTCAAGACGTACACATTATTGAAAATAACCACGCCTATCATCACTATCAAAGCGTATCTAAAGGAGCTTCCAAATGGCTCACTGTTCACCGATATGCTGAACAAGTGAACAACACATCTTCTTGCTTCGAGTATCTCAAAAAAAAGGGATATGATATTGCTGTCACACATCTCTCTGAAGAAGCTATACCTCTTTCAAATTTACCACTTGAAAAACCATTGGCGATTGTTATGGGAACTGAACTTACCGGAGCATCTGATTTTGCTATTGCGAACTGTGATCATCAAGTTCAAATTCCCATGTTCGGTTTTACCGAAAGCCTAAATGTAGCAACAGCCTCTGGGATTATTTGCCAAGAAATGAAATCCCGGTTGAACGAAAGTGACATCAGATGGCAACTTTCAGAAGAAGAACAATTAGCATTAAAAATACAATGGGCAAGACATACCGTTTATTGGTGGGAACAACTCGAAGAAACTCACCTTCTTAAATGACCAGTTCACAACTTCAAATTGGATACACGTCGCTCTGGAAAATGGCACTTCCACTCTGTGCCGGTGCTTTCATACAATTCTTCATTGTAATTATTGACAATTATTTCGTGGCACAGATAGATGGAAATGCCATGAGTGCAGTCAGTTTCGTTGGTCTCATCTACATTGCTTTAGGAATGCTTGGAGCGGGCTCATCAAACGCCGCACAAATATTAATTGCAAAAAAAACAGGCGAGAATCAAACCAAAGAAATATCTATTGTATTTCAAAACGCCTTTCTCATTCAAGCAGTCATAGTTACCATTCAAATTGTAACCATGGCATGGCTAGTTCCCATCTTATTGAAACAATTCATTAGCAACCAGGAGGTTCTTCAATACATGACCCAATTCAGTCAATACCGTTCTATTGGCTTTCTATTCTTCTCCTTCATTCAACTCTATCATGCATACTGGTCGGGCACTGCCCAAACCAAAAGTGTTTTTTACTCGACCGCACTTGTAGCTCTGACCACGATATGCTTTGATTATATTTTCATTTTCGGTCAATTTGGTCTACCTGCCATGGGAGTAAAGGGTGCAGCAGTAGCTACAAATATGGGTGAGGCTGCAGGTCTATTGTTTTTAATTCTATACACAAAAAAATTCGCCCCACAACTTGCACTCATTCGCGTAGTAAATCAATTTCGATATATATATGAACTACTCAAATTAGGAATTCCAATCATGATTCAAATGCTCATTGCGCTCGTGATATGGATTATCTTCTTTGGATTTATTGAAAAACGCGGAGAAGCCTCTTTTCAAAGTGCATTTATTGTTCGAAATATGTATTCATTGGCATGGGTTAGTGCAATGGGGTTTTCTTCTACTGCAAAAACCTATGTAAGCGGACTTTTAGCAGAAAAAAGAGAAAGTGAAATCTTCTTGGTCCTTAAGCGACTCATAACTAGCAATGTAATACTCATAGCCGTCTTAACACATGGCCTGGTGCTTTATCCGGGGTGGATTGCGTCACAATTCAATGCCACTTCAGAAGTCATTGATTTAACTATTTCAAGCATGCATGTTGTCTTTCCAGTAATACTTTTATTTGCAGTTACGAATATACTTTTGGCCGCTGTTGAGGGATCTGGAAAAACCCTGCAAGGTCTTATCATTGAAATGTCTACCACTGTCTGCTATATTGCATATGCCTACTGGATAACATTTCACACCAACGCCGACGTAAGTCTTATTTGGACCTCTGACTACGTGTATTTCTGTGGGTTAGGCATATTCTCACTATTGTTTCTAAGATCATGGAAATGGTATTCGAAATACACAAGAAAGATTTCCACAATTGAAAAATGACTAGCGTTAGAAAGTAACTTTAAGCCTTCAAAGTTGCCCGACCCATGTATCTTATTTTCGACACAGAAACCACAGGTTTACCTCGTAATTATAACGCTCCACTATCTGATTTTGATAATTGGCCAAGACTGGTGCAATTGGCATGGCAGCAACATGATGCTTCGGGTAAATTGCTAAAACAAGGAAATATCATTGTAAAGCCCAATGGATTTTCAATACCATACACTTCAGAAAAAATTCATGGCATTAGCACACAACGTGCGTTGGATGAAGGTACTGATCTGCATGATGTTTTAAACGAATTTGCACAAGTTGTTTCTACTTCGGAATACATTGCTGGACACAACATTGAGTTTGATTTAAACATTGTCGGTTGCGAATACCTGCGAATGGATTTAGACAATATTCTCTCTTCAAAAAAACAACTAGACACCAAAGAATTAAGCACTGATTTCTGTGCAATTCCAGGAGGTAAAGGCGGAAAATTCAAATGGCCCTCTTTGACTGAACTTCACATGAAACTCTTTCAAGTGGCATTTGAAGAAGCACACGACGCTGCGTTCGATGTTGACGCGACTGCCAAATGTTTCTTTGAACTTTTGAAAAGAGAAATCATTCCCAATCCTTTTAAAACTCCTGGTTCATTGATTGTTTATGAACCGCCATTACTTTCAAAAAGTAATTTCAAAAAAAATGAAGATGTAAAAATTGAATCAAACTTCCAATCAAACTCAACCGTTGAAGTTGAGGGCTTCGTTCACCTACATGTTCATTCACAATACAGCGTTCTTCAAAGCACTAGCACCATTGACTCCATACTGAATCGAGTTACTGAAATGGGAGGTTCAACAGTGGCCATTACTGATTCAAACAACATGATGGGTGCTTTTCACTTTGTTTCTGGGGCGCACAAAAAAGGAATAAAACCCATAGTTGGCTGTGAGCTTAATGTTTGTAAAAACCACAAAGACAGAACCCATCAAGATGATGGTTTTCCTGTTTTATTTCTCGCACAAAATTATCAGGGATATCAGAATTTATCCAAGTTAAGTTCAATAGCAAATACAGAAGGTTACTATTATGTTCCAAGAATAGACAAAGATCTTGTAGCGCAATACAAAGAGGGACTCATTGTATCGACCGGAAGTGTATTCGGAGAAGTTCCATTTCACATTCTGAATATTGGTGAAGAGCGAGCCGAAGAACAATTTTTATGGTGGAAGGAAACTTTTGGCGATAACTTTTATGGAGAACTCACTAACCATGGTCTCGAAGAAGAACAGGTTGTCAACCAAATGATATTGCAATTTTGCAAAAAACACAATGTTGCTTACTTCGCATCCAACAATAGTTATTATACGAATCAGCAAGATGCTGAAGCACAAGATGCACTGCTTTGTGTGAAAGATGGAGAGTTTGTTTCTAAACCTTCAAAATACATTGGAAAACGCGGAAGAGAATTTCGATTTGGTTTTCCGAATAACCAGTTTTACATGAAGTCTGCGGAAGAGATGACTCAGGCCTTCCCTCATCATCCAGAAGCTTTAAATGAAACACTGCGTATTGCAGAGAAGTGTGAATCTTTCAAACTGGATCGAGACATTTTGCTTCCAAAATTTGAAATTGACCTTTCTTTTATAACTCAAGAACAAGAGGAAATTAAGCGCGCACATGAACGACTCATCGTAAATCGGAAAATAAAATGGGAAGAAAAAGGATTAAGTCAAGAAGATCAAAATAATGAAATTGAAAAATTACTCCCCATTGCAGAGCAATCTGCCTATCTCAGACACCTCACATTCATTGGCGCTGATTATAGATATGGGCAAGTAAGCGATGAAATAAAAGACCGTCTAGAATTTGAACTTGGGGTTATTGAGAACTCTGGCTACCCTGGATATTTACTCATTGTGCAAGACTTCTGCAATGAGGCAAGAAAAATGAATGTAAGTGTTGGTCCTGGTCGAGGATCGGCAGCCGGATCTGCAGTTGCCTATTGCTTGCGTATTACAGATGTTGATCCCATAAAATATGATTTGCTTTTCGAGCGATTCCTGAACCCTGACCGCGTTTCCATGCCCGATATGGATATTGATTTTGAAGATGAAGGAAGAGAGAAAGTGATTAATTATGTACGTCAAAAATATTCTCCTTCTGCCGTAGCTCAAATCATTACTTACGGCACCATGGCAGCTAAGTCTGCAGTGCGCGATGCCGGTCGCGTATTTGAATTGCCCTTGAGCGAAACCGACCGACTTGCCAAACTTATTCCAGATAAAGCTTCCTTAAAAGATGTTTTCAAAAAAGATGAAAAGAAATTAAAAGAAGATTTCAATTCGGAAGACATTGAGAACATGAATCGTCTGAAAGAAATTGCAAAAGGTTCCAACCTTGAAGCGAAAGTTTTGCAGATGGCACAAGTACTCGAAGGCTCTGTTCGAAGTACAGGAACACACGCGTGTGGGGTCATTATAACACCAGACGAGATGACTAAGTTTGTTCCCGTAGCTCGAGTGAAGGACAGTGACATGTGGTGTACCCAATTTGATAACAGCGTGGTTGAAAAAGCCGGTTTGTTGAAAATGGACTTTTTGGGATTGAAAACATTGACCATCATAAAAAATGCCCTTCAATTGGTCAAACATTCGAACGGAATTGACATTGATATTGACCATATACCCATAGACGATGAAAAAACGTATGAACTTTTTCAACGGGGTGATACGGTTGCCATTTTCCAATATGAAAGTGAAGGCATGCGCAAACACATGCGTGATTTGAAACCCACGGTATTTGGCGACCTCATTGCCATGAACGCCCTTTATAGACCGGGCCCCATGGATTACATTCCTTCTTTCGTTAAACGAAAACACGGTCTAGAAAAAATTGAATATGACCTTCCTGAAATGGAAGGAAGTTTAAAAGAAACATACGGCATTACGGTGTACCAAGAACAGGTTATGTTGCTTTCGCAGAAACTTGCAAATTTCTCGAAAGGACAAGCCGATGTCTTGCGAAAAGCCATGGGTAAAAAGCTCATTGAAGAATTGAATAAAATGAAAAGTTTATTCATGGAAGGGGCAGAAAAAAATGGACATCCAAGAGAAAAACTAGAGAAGATTTGGGCCGACTGGGAGCGATTTGCAAGCTATGCTTTCAATAAATCGCACTCAACTTGCTATGCTTGGATCGCCTATCAGACCGCCTATTTGAAAGCACATTACCCTGCTGAATTCATGGCGGCCACACTGAGCAATTCGCTGAATGATCTAAAGACTGTGACATTTTTCATGGAAGAATGTAAGCGAATTAAAATACCGGTTCTTTCGCCCGACGTAAATGAATCGCTTTCCTTATTTTCTGTGAATAAAGAGGGTGCTATTCGTTTTGGATTAGCTGCAGTTAAAGGCATTGGCGAAAATGCAGTAGAGAGTATTGTCAAGGCCAGAACAGAAAAACCCTTCGAGGATATTTATGATTTCATGTCGCGAATTGATGAACGCACTGCCTCAAAACGAATCATTGAAAACCTAGCTTTGTGCGGTGCTTTGGATCGATTCGGTATTACACGTGCCGCCTACTTCGTTCCTGATCAAAAAAACGAAAGCTTTGTAGATAATCTTTTGAAATATGCCCGAGCACAACGAAATACTGTTTCTACCAATCAAGGTAACTTATTCGATACAGCAGATGAGTTGTTCAAAATAGAAATTACCAAACCTCAGCCTCCAGAGTGTGAACCTTGGGATGCTCTTACTCAATTAACGAAGGAGAAGGAAATGGTTGGTATGTTCATCAGTGGACATCCATTAGATGATTTCAATTTGGAAATAAAAGCTTTTTGTCAGAATGACCTTGTGGCAGACGTATTTGAAAATATGACAAAGCACGTGGGCAGAGAATTTATGTTTGCTGGTATTGTAAAGCAATCACAGCATAAAATTTCACAAACGGGTAATCCATACGGAAGTTTCGTTCTTGAAACCATGGAAGCTGCACAAGAGTTCCGCTTGTTCAAAAAAGATTATCTTACTTTCAAGCCCCACATGCAAGATAATTTATACGTTGTGGTTAAAGGAAAAATCATACAACGGAAGTTTGGTGAGAGTCAAGATGTTCGTACTGAATTTCAGATCATCAGTATGGATCTACTTTCTGAGCTTAAAGAGAAATTTGGGAAATACTACACCTTAGGTATCGAAGCTGAATTCGTTACTCAAGAAACTCTGGATCAACTTGATTCCATTCTTGTGAAGAACTCAGGACATGCTCAAATTCGCTTTGAGTTGCGCATGGGTGAAGATCGTATTGTATTGCCTTCTTTGGAAAAAGTAAAGGTGGAAATCACTCCTGAAATACAGCAACAACTAGAAGCCATACCCGGAGTTTATCAGCTACAGCTTACGTCACGTTAAGGATGTAATACTATCTTTTGAGTATAGTTTTTTTCCGCCACTTTAAATTGCAGAAAATACATACCTTGTTGAGATGGCAATGGAATTTGCTTTTGATTTTGCCAATTTCCTAGGCATCTTCCCGATAAATCATAAAGACCAATATGACTTGGGTAATCACCACTTTTTGTCCAATTTGCTATTTCCTCTTGAATGAGCCACTGCCCTTCCGATTCCTGATTGATTGAGTCGATTCCTACATAAAAACAATTGGTAGCAACTGGAGTGATGTCTTGGTTATTCAGATTCGAACTTGGGTTGAAGTAGAGAACAGCTTGATTCTGTTGATTCAAAGCAAAGCCGTTTGAGCTTCCCACAACAACAACAGAATCATTTACCACTAAAACATCTCCTGCCACATCTATTTTGGTGCTACCTACCGTTCCACCGTTGATATACTGACATGAGGCATTTGTTCTGTGTACAATCCAATCTACCATTCCCAAACCCAGTGAAGATGTCTCACCTACCAACGTATATCCTTCTTGAGTCACTCCTGCTCGGGTGTACCACGCATTGTAATCATAATTGAATGCTTGTTCAAGCGAAATACTAGTGTCGAAATTAAAAACACAGGTATATGGATTTCGAAATGAGCCATTCGGATGCTCGCCAATGACAGTCACACCGAAGACGTTCACTACCAATCCATGAATAATTGCAGTTGTTTCAGGTGAATTAAAAATACCGCTCAATGTTCCATCAAGTTCAAATTGATGAACAGACGGTTGTATTCCATTCACCCCATTTTTTTGAAACGCCACATACAATTTATTCTGATAAATTTTTAAATCCGCTGGCACTGTTGATGTTGATAATGGCATTGACCAAAGTGAATTTCCGAAATCATCAATAGCCTTTAATTCGAATAATTGATCACCATTCGCTGCAAAGGATTCTTCAATGACATATACTTGATCTGAATCGTCAACAACCATATGATGCAGGCGATTCCAGATTGCGTCTCCCCATCTCAACTCATCCAAGACACTCCCACTCGGAGAAATTCGAACCAAATAATTCTCGTATCCTAGACTTGGATTATCAATTGAGTATCCGCAGAGAACTATCTCTCCATTCGAAAGCTGAACAGCATCGGTTTCAATTTCCACACCTTCTGCGCCAACATTAAGTGACCACAAACAATTGAAGTCGTTGTCTGTTTTCACCACATACACATCTGTTTGAGAGCCCAGTTCACCTCCTGTGGTTCCAACCAAACACCAACCATTGTCTGAAGTTCGAATTACCGAATTAAACGAATCATTCGCCCCAGATCCAAAAACCAAAAACTGGTTTTGACCAAAGCAAATTTGAAAGGAAAGTGCAAAGAAAAAAATGAATGCTTTTTTCATTCGATTGATTACTTATGAACGACTTGACGTATGGCCAATAATTGTTCGAGCAGAGGTTTCAGATGATCCAATTGAAGCATATTTGCTCCATCACTGAGGGCCACAGCAGGATTGGGATGAGTCTCTATGAATAATCCGTCAGCGCCAACAGCCACAGCTGCTTTTGCAATTGTGCCAATCATTTCAGGTCTGCCTCCCGTAACTCCTGAAGCTTGATTTGGTTGTTGCAAACTATGAGTGCAATCCATTATTGTTGGTGCGTATTGCTGCATGGTTGGAATACCTCTGTAGTCTACAATTAAATCTTGATATCCGAACATGGTACCTCTGTCTGTGAGCCAAACATTGTTATTCCCTTTCGATTTCACCTTTACAACGGCGTGCTTCATGGATTCTGCGGCTAGAAATTGCCCCTTTTTTATGTTCACTACTTTACCTGTTTCAGCAGCAGCTAAGAGCAAATCTGTTTGTCTGCATAAAAACGCTGGTATTTGCAGTACGTCTACATATTCCGCTGCCATCGCCGCTTCATCTGCTGCGTGAATATCGGTTACCGTTGGCACACCAAATTCCTTTCCTACTTTGGCTATTAACTCCAATGCTTGTCTGTCTCCGAGTCCGCTGAATGAATCTAATTTGGAACGATTCGCCTTTCTGTATGACGCTTTGAAAATATATGGAATTCCGAGTTCTGTTGTAATCTCCTTCACGCGGCCAGCAACTTCCATCACCAATTGTTCACCTTCCACCACGCATGGCCCTGCAAGTAAAACCAACGATGGTGTCTGAGCCATTTTAAAAACCTGTAAACTTTCCATTTTATTTCTTTTGATTGAATATGTAATTGAGTTGAATACTTGCTGACATGGATTTTGAATTTTCACTCAAAAATCCAAGCATATGATTCGTTTGCAAACTTACATACATTGAATTTTTTAGTTTGAAAGAACATCCTATACCCCACTTGCTTTTGGTAAATCCACCCCTCGCATAATCAGCTGAAATTTGAATGAAATCATTGGGAGTCCATATAAAACCTGCCAACAACAGTGGATTCACAGGTGCCGGAAAGAACTCCATTTGCATGCGTAATTTCCATTTTGGTAAAAAAGAATAAATACTTCGAACATAGATAGAACCGCGCGTAGGACGCCAATAACTCAAACTCGCTTGGTTCATTCGAATTGAATCTTGTATTGTTTCGAGGTTAAGTGTTCCTGTATCACTCAAAACTGAATTCAAATCAAGACCTGTCCAAACATAACTTGAATCAAATACGTTTACATTACTATTCCATTTCACCCAACCCAAATTTCGAATCCCTATTGAACTCAAGATTTCCTTACCAACTATACCAGGAGAAGCACAATAGTTATACTCGCCATCAAATACGATTCCTATTCCGTTGCTTGTTTTCCGATCTGCTTGGGTGTGCCAATACTGTCCTTGATATGAAATTTCTATTGAATCAGCATTTGCAGAAGTATAAAAAGAGGCGGGATAACCCATTTGAAGTTGATTGTGAAACAAACCATTCACAAGTGATACAGAGAAAAAACTAAGCGTTCGCTTATCGAAAATTCCACCACCAATAAATTGATAACCCAGCGCTTCTGCCTGAATGGTACTTAAAGCCACTGAATCTCCGACTAGATCACTATTACCCAAGGATAACAATTGAAAAGCGTCTTTACCTATTGTACCACTCATCCAATAGCGCGTTCCTGCCTGAATCATTAATCCCAGTTTTCTGGTATTAAATAGGCTATCCTTTCCACCATAATAACGAACATGTGCTGATGCTTCACCACCAGCTAAACCCAATAAATCAATAGCGTTTAGCGACTGATAGCGATCTTCATATGTTACCACTCCACCAATCACGAAAGGTTTAACTAATTGCTTATGCAAAAAATTACTACCTAACTCCGCTTGTCCTTGAACAGCTAAAATGCCATTACAATTCATTCCTGATGTATCTATGGCGCTGAGCACATGGTACGAAAGCTGACCTTGTGCCACAAAAAGCGAAAATGAAAGAAAAAGGGATAAAATTAATTTCACTCGATCTCTGCATTTAGTAAAACATCTGCCTGTATCTTAACTTTCAATTTCTGGCCTTGCATTAATTGAACATATGCAGGGAAATTCGGAGTATTTATAACTACCTCTAACAATATTAAATCATCGTTCACAATTGTATTCCATTGATTTCGTGTTATAGGAATTGAAATTGAACTTGATGTATTAGCGCCAATAGCAAGGCTACTCGCAAAAACTTCGTTGTTCGCATTTTTTAAATGTACTGTCAAGGCTATTGGATAATCGTTTTCCAAGACAACGCGAATAGCAGTTGGGGTGACAATTGATGGCTCAATTTGCACGGCCAGCGTATCGGTGAAACTTAAATCACTTGCGGCAAATGACATAGGGACATCTATTCTCAGTTTTGCTTCAGTAAAATCATCCTTGTAATAAAAATCATTGCCATCAGAGACATTTCCAAACGGATTGGTTTGAATTTGTCCTTGAAACTGAAATTGGTTTGGAAGCAAATTCATGAAAGAAGTCAAATTTGAATTGCTCTGATTCAAAGCAATGCTATGTGTGCTTCCAATAACGTTTCCACTTAGATCTATAGCACGCGTCAAATACATGGGGTCATAAATTCCGGGACCCATCAATTGCACGGACTGACCTGTAGAGGTTCTCGATGCTGTTAAATTATCAATTTCAATGATTGCATCCATGCCAATTTTATGATCAACATCAAGACTCATTGAAGCCTGTTCTAAATTAAATATTCCACTGGGCAATTGCCCCTCCTCCGCAAAAACAACAAGTTGATCAATGGCATACTCCTCACTTCCGAAATATCCTCTTGCATATTCAACAATTGGATTCTCGAAAGTCAAATCAATGCGAACAGAATCTTGACCATAAATGGGCTGTGCGCCAGTTGCAAAGGGAGAGGTCTTAATGAGAATATGCGAAACCAATTTATTGTAGTCTAAACCTGATTGACCTGACAAATCCAAAGTCATTCCAGTTAAATCCAATTCACCCGTTTGAATATCTGGACCAAAGGCCGACTCCGGTTCTGTATTCACAGTTAAAACTGTGGATACACCATTGCTGGTCAAACCATCTAAGGTATATAAACATTGAAGTGATGCACCAACATATGACTTCAGGGTATATTTCAATTTACCACTTGCCAAAATCACTTCACGCAAACCAACTCCGCTCATGGCAATATTTGTGTTCTCAGTTTGGTTGATAATGTTGGCATTGGGCGGCACATTGAAAGGACCACCGACTAGTGGAACTACAAATTTTCTTGAAATAGTTGTATCGGGGATAGCAAGTAATGTATCCAAACCAAAACCAGATAAATCCTTAATAAACCTTAAGTTCCAAATACCATTCGCATCTGAATACAGTACGTCACCTGAGAAAAAATCATCAAGTTCAAATTCACCATACGCCACTGGAGCTGCCCATTTTGATTCTATGGTAGTTGGTTCATTCTTTTGACATGCAACGACACATGCCGCTAGCACAAGGAAAAGTATGAACCGAATAGATCTAAACATCATTCAAATATAATGGTGTATACCTAATTTTTTTCGAATTAGAATGATCCGAATGAATACTACCATTTCGGCCAATGCCAATGGTAAGATAGACGAATTAAAATACTGTGGAGAAATAGCTGGAAAGAGAGTTCCCAAAACTACCAAAACTACCAAAGCAAATTGAATCATGAGTAAAATGGAAAACCAAGGCTTTGTTTTTTGAAGCGAATGAAAGGCAAGTAACAACAGCACAGGGCTAGCCCATAGCATATTTAAATTCCATTTTGTAGCATTGTGATCAGTGAGGAACCACATGCAGAAAAGTGCCAATCCTAGAAAACCAAGTACGAATAAAAAAACTCTGTCAATCATTAAAAATCCAACGCGCTTCTTCAGCAAAACCAACTGATATACACTAAACAAACCGAAAAACATTCCCACAATCCACATCCACTTCTTAGCAGGGTTTTCGTAGTTCTTGATTCGAATAATTTCTCCATTTTCATTCATATTCATTTGACTCTCATCAAAAGGCAATAATTCATCCGTTGGCCCCAAGAGTTTCCTACCGTTGTATTTCCATTGGCGTGCCGATTTATACAAGCTATCAGGAAGAAATTCTATATCTCTATCTGAAGGAAGGCGATCACAGGGCAACCCCAAAACAAGGTCAATTCCAAAATCAGCCCAACCCAATTTAGTCAAATACAGATCTATTGTTTTGCGAAAAGTTGGACGAACAATTTGTGTAGTGGGAAGTTGAATTTCTGGAAAGGCCTTGACCAAAATATCTCGAATACGCGTTGAGCAATTGTCATAAAAAAAATCATACCTAAAATATTTATTTTCATCCTTAGCATTTTCCATGAGCATATCAAACAAACGCTGCTTCTCTTGCACATTCAACATAAGTTCATTTTCTAATATGCCTCGCCCGGAGAGAATATACTGTCTGTAAAACGTACTGAACTCTTGAATATCCAGCATGTAATTCAACCTACCTTGAGCAAATTTTATATAAAAATCATCTGAAAATTCAAAGGTTCCATAGTTAAAAACAACATCAACCCACTCGCCATTTAACGAGTCTGAAAAACGAATTGCCGTGTGACCAAAAGCAGAATACAGCTCCTTTCCTGGAGAGCAAGTTAGTATTGAAAATCTCGCGTTTTCAGAAATCTGTTGTGAACTACCAAATGCAGTAAATTCCAACAACAAAAAAAATATCAAAAATTTATTTTTCATTCCATTCTCCTTTATACACAAATGTAGCCGGTCCCTTCAACCAAATATTTGTAAAACCTTCACCTGCCCTTTCGAAAGAGACAGCTAAGGAACCTCCTTGTGTGTGCACGTTGATTTCTTGCGTCAAACTTTGAACACGTGCACAAACCAGCGCGCTTGCTGTAACACCGGTACCACATGAGAGGGTCTCATTTTCAACTCCACGCTCGTAGGTTCTGATGGAAGTCTCTCCTGATTTTCCCGGAACCATAAAATTCACATTGGTGCCCCCGGGAGCGAACTGCTCATCATATCGAATTTCCCTACCCACAGTAATGATATCAAAATTTAAATCGCTGCATAATTTCACCACGTGAGGTGAACCTGTATTCAAGAAAAATTGATTTTCTGATTGCTGAACAATTGCAAGCACATCGCCCATTTTTACTTCAATGCAATCCTCAACACGCGCTTCGTGCAGACCATCAATGGCCCGGAAAGAGATATTATCATTCAATACTAAGCCTTGGTCTAGTGCAAAACGAACCGCGCAACGGCTTCCATTGCCACAGAAAGATTGACTACCATCTGGATTAAAAAAATTCATATTGAAATCTGCTTCAGCATCTTTCTCTATGAGTATCACACCGTCGGCACCAATTCCAAATTTCCGATCACACATGATTTGAATTTGATGGGATTGAAGTTGAATTTCACCTGACCAATTGTCAATGAGAATAAAATCATTTCCTGTGCCTTGGTATTTCCAAAAAATCATGAGTCAAAGGTAAACCTATTCCTTGAACTACAGCAGGTGTGTTGTAACTTGCAAGCGAAATTAATTTCAAATGGAAAAGAACGAAATGCAATCGGGATTAAGTAGTGATTTGTTGTTGAATGCCTACAAAAAGATGTGCGTTGCAAGGCAGCTTTCTGATCTTTACGACGCAAATGCTAAAACAACCTCGAAATATGTACATGCTACATCTCGTGGACACGAGGCTTGCCAATTGGCTTTAGGTCTTCAACTAACAGCCTCTGATTATCTCTCTGCATACTATAGAGACGATAGTATTCTTTTAGGAATTGGCATGGAGCCTTATGAGCTAATGTTGCAATTGTTCGCGAAAAAAGATGATCCTTTTAGTGGTGGAAGAACGTATTATTCTCATCCATCATTGAATAGACCAAATATGCCCAAGATTCCTCATCAAAGTTCGGCTACGGGTATGCAAGCCATTCCAACTGTGGGTGTTGCAATGGGAATACAGTATCAAGAAAAACAAGGCATTTTAAAAAGTGATTTTCCGCCAATAGTGGTCTGCTCCATTGGTGATGCTGCCATGACAGAAGGTGAAGTTTCAGAGGCCATGCACATGGCTAATTTAAAAGAATTACCTGTATTGTTTTTCGTGCAAGACAATGAATGGGACATCAGTGCCCATGCCAGTGAAATTCGTTCTGGAGATGCTACAACCATGGCCAGAGCCTTCCCGAATATTCGTTCGAAAAGCATAGATGGCACTGATTTTTTGACCGCATACCAGACCATATCGGAAATAATTGCTCACATGCGTAAATCAAGAAAACCTTGGGTACTGCATTGTAAAGTTCCCCTTCTTGGTCACCACACAAGCGGAGTAAGAAAAGAATGGTACAGACATGATCTTGAAGAAGCGGAAAAGAGAGATCCCCTTCCGAAATTTCAAAAACAACTCATGAAGCTTGGATTCTCTGACGATGTCTTGAATCAAGTTTGGATTGAAGCTGGAGAAATTGCTTTATCAGATTATGAAAAAGCCATACAAGCTCCTGACCCTGATCCAAGTTCGCTCATGGACCATTGTTACGCACCTACTCCTATTCAAGAGGAACAAGGTGAACGTGAACCAACAGGGAAAGAACCAACGGTGATGGTAGACGCAGCACTTTTTGCCATGCAAGAAATTCTAGCCAAACATCCGGAAGCGCTATTGTATGGACAAGATGTTGGAAGGCGATTGGGAGGCGTGTTTCGTGAGGCTGCAACACTTGCTGAAAAATTCGGAGACAACCGCGTGTTCAACACTCCTATCCAAGAAGCATTTATTATTGGAAGTACCGTTGGCATGAGCGTTTCTGGATGTAAACCTATTGTTGAAGTTCAATTCGCAGACTACATATGGCCAGGTCTGAATCAATTGTTCACTGAGGCTGCGCGTTCTTATTATCTCACCAATGGCAAATGGAATGTTCAGGCTTTAGTACGTGTTCCCATCGGAGCCTATGGTTCCGGTGGACCCTATCATAGCAGCAGTGTAGAAAGTGAGCTTTGTAACATACGTGGTATTAAAGTAGTTTATCCGAGTAATGGTGCTGATTTGAAAGGTCTTTTAAAAGGAGCGTTTTACGACCCCAATCCTGTAGTTATGCTAGAGCATAAAGGGCTTTATTGGTCGAAAGTGAAAGGGACTGAAACGGCTCGTACCATTGAGCCTTCGGAGGATTACATCATTCCACTTGGAAAAGCAAGAACTGTACAACACGCAACCGAAGAAAATAAAATTGTAGTAGTCACTTATGGTATGGGCGTACACTGGGCATTGAATGCGAGTAAGACCTTGCCTGGCCAAGTTGAAATAATTGATCTAAGAACTCTGATGCCGCTTGATGAAGAGCATATTTTTTCTGCAGTAAAAAAATGCGGTCGCTGTTTGGTGCTAACTGAAGAGCCCGCCTTAAATGGGTTTGCTCAAAGTATAGCAGGAAAAATAAGTGAAATGTGTTTTGAGAACTTAGATGCTCCCGTGCGCACCTATGGAAGCCAGCCCACACCAGCCATTCCTTTGAATAGCACTTTGGAAGAAGCGT
>CAYSEX010000020.1:0-35890 GCA_964430305.1 uncultured Chryseobacterium sp. | reverse complement strand
TATTTCCAGAAGATCATGGAATCTCTCTGCTTACAGACACACAAGAAAAAAGATTTCGAATTGAACAATGTGGTATTGATCATTTAATTGAATTTCCTTTTACCCCTGAATTTGCGAGTAAATCAGCATTTGAATATGTCCGTGATTTATTAGCTATTGGTATTGGAGCCAAAAAAGTAATCATTGGATATGACCACCGATTTGGAAGAGGTCGTGAAGGAAATTTTAAATCCCTTATTGAACTTGCAACAATTTTCAATTTTGACGTAGAAGAGATTCCAGCTGTAGTTATTGAAGACAATGAGATCTCATCTTCTAAAATTAGAAAGGCAATAGAACAGGGTGACCTCAACTATGCAAACCATGCGCTTGAATACAGATATGGAATAAGAGGTAAAGTCATTCATGGCGATGCAAAAGGAAGAACAATTGGTTTTCCAACAGCAAATATTCAGCTGGAAGAGAAACTAAAACTCCTACCATGCAACGGAGTTTATCTTGTGGAAGTCTTTATTCAAGATAAACGATTCAAAGGAGCCATGAATATTGGTGTGCGACCCACCGTGACAGATATTGGAAAACGAAGTGTTGAAGTCCATATTCTTGATTTTACCGGCGATATTTATGGCATGGAAATCGAAGTGCGCCTAATAGAAAAAATTCGCGATGAAGTTAAATTTGACACTTTCATAGCACTGAAAAATCAACTTCAAAAAGACATTGAAATTGTTCGGAATTACACATTATAAATTGTTCTTGTTGACCGCCTGTTTTATTGCGTCAATCTTTGGTCATGCGCAAACCTATACGGGAGTAAACTTAGATACATGCCGAGTATATACCGATTTGAATTTAGCTTTGAAAAATCCAAGCAAAGTATATCGACTCAAACTTTCAAAAAATAAATTAACCTCTTTTCCTGAGGATATCTTTAAGCTGTCGAATCTAAGAGAGTTAAATTTAGATCGAAATAAAATCAGTGCGATACCTTCACGCATTACTGAATTACCGAAGCTGGTTAAGCTTAGTTTGAATGAAAACCGGATAGACACTCTTCCCCCTTTTCTATTTCAGATGTATAATTTAGAAGACTTGCAATTGGGTGACAACTACATTACAACCTTACCTGATGACATTGAGCAGTTGAGTATTTTAAAGATATTAGCTATTTGGGATAAT
Source organism: uncultured Chryseobacterium sp. (assembly GCA_964430305.1). Classification (GTDB taxonomy): domain Bacteria; phylum Bacteroidota; class Bacteroidia; order Flavobacteriales_D; family Sanyastnellaceae; genus CAIZGX01. Next base: position 34,711 of record CAYSEX010000020.1, on the reverse strand, counting down.
CCGATAGAATACTACCCCAATTCTTTAGGCAGTTTGAAACAATTGATCATTTTAGATTGCCTACACAATCAGATGAACTTCGGCACACAGGATCGTATTTCATCCATGTTCGATAGTAAAAAAACGAAAGTGTATTTCAGCCCGCCATGTGCCTGTGACGATGGGCACTAAGACTTATCGAAATCAACAATAACTTGATCCGAGACGGGCACAGATTGACAAGTCAGAACAAAACCATTTTCAACTTCACCTGGCTCTAATGCATAATTCACCTTCATATCTACAGCACCTTCACGAATGTGGGCTCTGCAGGTACAGCACATGCCACCCTTGCAAGAAAATGGAATGTCTAGTCCAGCCCGCTGCGCTGCATCTAGTATCATCTCTCCTGTTTTTGGCATTTTGAATTGGGTGTAATTGCCATCGAAAATTACTGTTACATCAGACATTCCAGATGCATCAACGGCAACTACTTTTGATTCACGCGCAATTTGATTGGGGCTACTCGTTCCAAACAACTCAAAATGCACATTTTCTTCAGCTAGTCCATTCGACAAATAAAAATCTTTAACAGCTGTAATCATGGATTCAGGGCCACAAACAAAAACTTCATCTACACTATCCATAGGAAGGAAAAGTTTAGAAAACCCTGCAATCTTTTCAGAATCAATTCTACCGTAAAACAAGGGTATATCATTTGGTTCACCACTTAATACGTGGAATACACGCAATCTTCCTAAATTCCGATCCTTTAAATCTTCTATTTCATCACGGAAAATGATGCCATTGAAATGTCTATTTCCATAAACTAAGCTTACTTCCGCCTCCGGATTCTCATTTAATACTGTCTTGGCAATGGATAGCATGGGGGTAATTCCGCTTCCAGCAGCATACAATACATAATGTCTTTTTTCACCGCGCATGTGTGGAGTAAAATGACCCATGGGGGTCATCACTTGCATCTCCATTCCCACAACAACTGACTCATTCGCCCAAGAAGAGAATTGTCCATTTTCCACCTTCTTTATTGCAACCCGTAATTCTCCATCCTGTTCTGCACTGCATATACTGTAGGAACGACGTATATCTTCTCCATTCACTTCAGCCCGAAGAGTTAGGTATTGACCCGCTTTGAACTGGTAATTTAACTTCAATTCCTCCGGCACAGTGAATGCGATTGAAACAGAGTCAGCAGTTTCTTTTCGCACATCGGAAACAACGAGCGCATGAAATTTTGGACGCATAGGTTTAGTTTGCAACAAAAATAGGTGGAAGTTGGAATACATAAAAAATTATGGTAAATGATAAATATTCTATTTTGTGAAAGCATAAGTTCTTATACTTTTGAAATATGGAAATGGAAATGGCCTTACAGAGGTTTCAACAATATGTTGAAGCTGAAAATAAAGTTGAAGCGAAAGACTGGATGCCTGACGGATACAGAAAAACGTTAATCCGTCAAATTGCTCAGCATGCTCACAGCGAGATTGTAGGAATGCTTCCCGAAGGAAACTGGATTACGCGAGCACCATCATTACGAAGAAAAGCCATTTTATTGGCCAAAGTTCAGGATGAGGGTGGTCATGGTTTATACCTTTACTCAGCTGCTGAAACATTAGGCGTTGACAGAGACACCATGACGGAAGAAATGCTTTCAGGTAAGGCGAAGTATTCTTCTATTTTCAATTACCCAACGTTATCTTGGGCAGACATCGGAGCAATTGGTTGGTTGGTAGATGGTGCTGCCATAGTGAATCAGGTTTCACTGCAGCGTACCAGTTACGGTCCATACAGCCGAGCCATGATTCGTATTTGCAAAGAAGAAAGTTTCCACCAGCGTCAAGGATATGAAATCATGATTGCTTTATCTCGAGGAACAGAAGAGCAGAAAGCCATGATGCAAGATGCATTCAACAGATGGTGGTGGCCATCATTGATGATGTTTGGTCCAACAGACAAAGACTCAGCGAATAGTGCACAGAATATGGCATGGAAAATTAAACGACATTCGAATGACGAATTGAGACAAAAGTTTGTTGACATGACTGTTGCTCAAGCTGAATATCTTGGACTAACCATTCCAGATCCTGATTTGAAATGGAATGAGGAACGTGGTCATTATGATTTCGGTGAAATTGATTGGACCGAGTTCAACGAAGTAGTGAAGGGGAATGGTCCATGCAACAAGGAGAGATTAGCAGCCAAACAAAAAGCGTGGGACGAAGGAAAATGGGTTCGCGAGGCGGCCGTTGCTTATGCTGAAAAGCAAAAAGCAAAGGCTGCGCAAAGCGCAGCCTAAAGCAAAAGAGCAAATAGATTATTGAAAGGATTTGAGCAACGTGACCAGTTGCTCTTTTTCTTTTACGCCCGCCTCACGCCACATCACTTCACCACCTTTAAAAATCATGAGTGTTGGAACCGACCTCACCCCGTATTGAGCGGCAACAGCTTGATTGCGATCCACATCAATTTTTAGAATCCTTGCCCCTTCCCCCAGCTCGCTAGCAACTTCCTCTAAAATGGGTGCTTGATATTGACATGGCCCACACCATGTCGCGAAAAAGTCTATCAATACAGGCTTTTCGCTTTGAATGATATCCTGAAAATTCGCTTTCATTTTTGTTCAATTAAAGATTGCATTTTATTCCAACTTCCCGCATTATGCACATTTAAAAAACCTGCGCTTTTAAGTTGAGAAACAGCAGCTCCACTTCGCATGCCACTTCTGCAACAAAGAATAATGGGCTCATCCTTTTTCCAAGAAGAAGCCCTTGAACCTATTTGTTCCAAGGGTACATTCACTGTACCTTTTGCATGCCCTCCGGCATATTCAGCTTTTGAACGAACATCAACAAGCTTTGCACCACCGCGAATGAGCTCTACCAAATTAACCTTTGGTCTACCTTTTAGAAATGAAAATAATCCCATAATGCTAGAATTAAATCATTGAGTTAACATCCATCCAACCACCACCGTTGTATACCTCTTCTACCCCGTTTTGTTGTAAAAAGGCGGTCGCTTGTCCGCTTCTTCCTCCCGACAAACAACACAACACCAATGGTTTTGCCATTGATTTAAAATCTTCAACCTTTGAAGGAACTTCTTGCAAAGGAATATTAATTGACCCTGCAACATGTCCTCCTTGAAATTCTTCCCTGGAGCGAACATCTACTATGGTCGCTTTACCGTTTTTAAGTGCATCCAATACATTCATAATCTCGTTTTTTTTTTCAAAAGTAAACTGACAAATTCACCAACGAGGTGAGAAGAGTCACACAAACCTTAAAGAATGATTTTTCTATGTGCCTGTCTATAAAAATGCACGCGCTCTTCAAATAACTTTTTCACAACCGATTCCAATTCACCTTCCAATAACATTGGTCTTTTATAACGTTCTTGAGCGCTTCCCAATCGACCAATCAATACTTCAGAAGAAACTTCCAGATATACCACCTCTGCCTGCTTCAAAGCAAAATCAATTCGTTCTTGATTCGTAAAAAAACCAGCACCTGGCACTACTATTCCAATCGGTTTTTTAAAAACCTCTTGAACAGTAAAAAATTCTTCTTCTCGGAAAGCATCCCAACCACGCAACAAAACAAATTCCGAAATGGATATTCCAAATTTCTCTTCAAGCATCTCATCTATTTCATACAGAGGAACCCGTTTCTCCTCTGCCCATTTTCGACCCAAAGTTGTTTTACCAGAACCCGGCATGCCTACCAACATCAAGTGCTTTTCCATAGCGTAAAAGTAATTTATTTCATAGGTACATTTGCCACATGAAATATCTTGTTATTTTCCTTGTCTCTTTTTTATCTTTTTTGCATCCTTTCGCACAAAGTAAAAAAGCACTTGAGTCTAAGCGCACCCAAATTCCAATTGCCATTGGAATCACCGTTGATCAAATGCGCGCTGATTATATTGATCGATTTTGGAATGATTTCTCCGAATCCGGATTCAAAAGACTTGTTCAATTCGGTGCATTTTCAAAAAACTGTCAATACAATTACATGCCAACCTTCACAGGTCCTGGGCATGCCGCAATCTTCACGGGTTCAACACCCGCATACAACGGAATTGTTGCCAATGACTGGTTTGTTCGAAAGCTAAATAAAATGACCTATTGCGCTTCAGACTCCACTGTAATTGGTGTTGGAACAAATAGCGCATCAGGAAAAATGTCACCCCATTACTTGTGCGCCACTACCATTGGTGACGAATTGAAAATGAGTAATGATGGGAAATCAAAAGTTATAGGTATTGCTTTGAAAGATCGTGGTGCAATACTTCCCGCAGGAAGAACTGCTAACGCTGCCTATTGGTTCGTTGGTGGGAACGAAGGAAAATGGGTTTCAAGTTCATGGTACCTCGAAACCCTACCAAATTGGGTGAATTCTTTTAATAACAACCCAAAATTTGCTCAATCCTATTTGAAAGAGACCTGGAATTTATTGTTACCGGAATCATGTTATGATGAGTCCATGGCAGATAACAATCCGTATGAGATTCCTTTCAAAGGAACCATTCGACCAACATTTCCCCACAACCTCGATTCATTGTCAAAATTAAATGGTCAGTTTGAGCTGTTGAAGGCCACACCACAAGGAAATAAACTCACGGTTGATTTTGCTTTAGCCGCAATTGATGGAGAAAAACTAGGTCAAGACAATTATACTGATTTATTATGTCTTAGTTTTTCAGCAACGGATTATGTTGGACACCAATTCGGAATTCAGTCGAGAGAATTACAAGACATTTATCTTCGACTTGATTTAGAAATTGCGCGATTGCTGAATGAGTTAGACAAAAAATTCGGAAAAGACAACTACCTCATCTTTCTAAGTGCTGATCACGCAGGAGCTCCAACTCCCAGTGCAATGAGCAAATTAAAAGGTTCAGCTGGATACTGGAACTCCGATTCTTTCGAAATTGCTCTGGAAGAGTATTTGCAAGAATTATATGGAACAGGAGATTGGGTCATCAATGAGTCAAATCAAAATATTTTCTTAAACCGAACACTCATTCGAGACAAAAAAATAAGCCTATTCGACGTTCAAGAAAAAGTAGTTCAATTTTGCAATGGCAACGAATACATTCAAAGTGCCTATACTGCAACTGCACTTGCAAAAGGGAATCAAACAGACATATTTGCGCAAAAAGTTCAATTGGGATACTCCAATCAATCAGGTGATGTGATATATATATTAAAACCAAATTTCATGGAGTACGGACCACAGGGCACAACACATGGGTCGCCTTTTTCGTATGACTCTCATGTTCCATTCATATTATATGGAAAGAACATCAGCCACAAAACGTATCTCGGTTTGACACATGTTACGGATATTGCTCCGACCATTTGTGCATATTTAAACATGGGTTTCCCTAGTGCTTGCATTGGAAACCCAATTCAACAAATGTTGACTTCGAAAAGAAAATGATACAAGTACATCTGAGTGTTCCTCATGTGCACAGAAAAATGGTGCATGTGCAAATTCGATTCACCGCTGCGATTAAAAATCCGAAATTACAATTGGCATCATGGCGACCAGGGAGATACGAAATGGGAAATTTTGCCAAAAACGTAAGTCATGTGTTATGCTTAGAGAACGGTAACGCTGCAAAATGGAGAAAAATAACCAAGGATCAATGGCAAATTGAATGCGAAGCAGGAAGTACTATTGAATTTTCTTACAATTACAGTGCACTTGAACTCAATGCAGGAAGCACTTATGCTAATAGCAAAATGCTCTATGTTAATCCCGTAAATTGTATTGCTTTCTTACCTGAAAACATAGAAGAAAATTATGAGATTAACATTGTAGGAAAATATAATTTTCTATCGACAGGCATTGCATCCAATGGCTTGCAATTTCAAGCTAAAAACTTCGATGAACTAGCTGACACACCATTTGTCGCCTCCTACGAAAGAGAAGTTCTTACATTCATTCAGGACAGTATTCAATTTGAGGTGCATTTTTTTGGAGAATCTGCACTAGATAAAAATTTACTTCTAGAACAAATTAAAAAATATACGGAGCTTCAGATTGGTATTTTCAAAGGATTTCCAGAGCCTTTGGAAAGATATGTTTACCTCTTGCATTTTACACCTCACTTCATGCATCACGGTGTAGAACACACCACATCTACTGTCATTGTAATGGGCCCGGGGGAATCCTTTGAAAAAACAGAAAAACACAACGAGTTATTGGCTATATGCTCTCATGAGCTCTTTCACACTTGGAATGTAAAAACACTACGTCCAAAAGAGATGGTGCCCTATGACTTCACTCAAGAAAACTATACCCAACTCGGATACGTGGCTGAGGGTGTAACTACCTATTACGGCGACTTGTGTCTCATACGTTCAAGCATTTGGGATCTCAATCTATGGAAAAAGAGTTGCGAAGATTGGTTAAATAACCATCACAAAAATTACGGGCGATTCTCATACAGCATTGCTGATAGTAGTATTGATACCTGGCTAGACGGATACAATGCAGGTGTTCCTTGGAGAAAAGTGAGCATTTATAACGAAGGTGCTTTACTTACTATGTACTTAGATCTCCTACTTCTAATGCACTCCAATGGTGAAAAATCAATGGATGATGTATTGCGTTCACTTTTCGAGCATTATGCTCTTCCTCTCGGAAATGGATATTCTGCCAATGAGTATTGGAATACCATTGCCCATTTCGGCATTACAAACGCGAATGAAATAAGAGAAATCATGGCCGAGTCACCTTGTGATTTCTCAAAACATTTAGAAGATCTTTTACTCCATTTTGGTGTAAATCTCTCTTGGAAAGAATCAACTCATCCAACCGAACATTTATTCGGTTTCTCAGTGGATATTAGCCAAGAAAAATCAATGATAACCTCTGTTGCACCCCACTCCGCCGCCGATTGGAGCGGATTATGGTACGGTGATGAGATTATTGAAGTGGATGGTATTACAGTATCTAAAAATGTTCAATTCCTATTGGAAAATTCAAAGCAAGCCAACATTCGATTTGTAAGAAACAAAGTTGAGTTTGAAACAGAAATACATTTCGATCCTGAAAGACCTACCATTCAAAAAGCCGAAATATCTTGGCCAGACGAACCAAATGCATTATTTAAAAGTTGGATAGGTCAACGTTTTAAATAAAATGTACCCTCATGAGTTACATATTCACCCGTAACTGCGTTCACATATTCAACCGTGTAGAAATAAGTTCCTGTATTCAAGTCCGTCGGGTTCCATGAGCCCATGACATCATTGAATTCACCTTGTTGATGTCCCCATCGGGTGAAAATTTTACAAGAGAAGTCATTAAATGCAGACACAACAAGTGTATTAGCAGGAAGTAATCTGAAATCGTCATTGACCCCATCTCCATCAGCGGTTATGATATTTGGAAAAATCAATTCAACCGTTGAAATAAGAAGCGGTAACGTAAATTCTTCTTCACAAGCAGCTGTATTTATAGTAAGTATCACAGACCCCATAAGGTCATTCAAATAAGTATAGTCTGTCTGTTCATTACTCGTTGTAATTTCAGAACCCCCGTCACCTGGAATCCATGTATACGTTTCGCCAATTCCTGTGCTTCCAGTATGAAACTCCCATGAGAAGGGATCTCCATCATTCGAATCGAAAATGCTCGGATTAGCAACAATACTCTCTACATTAACGGTATATGAGGCAGTCCCTTGGCAGCCATTCGAATCAGTACCTACAACGGAATATGTAGATGTAGTATTCGGCGAAACTTCAATTGAATTGTTAGCTAATCCCCCCGGCTGCCAAACATAATTTACGGCACCAACGGCAGTCAATATTGAAGATTCACCTGCACAAATGAGGTTGTCCCCAGAAACTGAAATAGCAGGATTGGTGTACACTGTAACACTCACTTGATCTGTGTTCATACATCCATTACTATCTGTACCCGTTACTGTATAAACCGAAGGCCCATTGACTGAGGCATTCACCGTACTTCCAGTTGTAGTATTCAAACCCGATGATGGTGACCAAACATATGCAGTACCACCGGTTGCAGTAATTGATATTGATTGACCTTGACAATGGGCTACGTCTGGACCTGCATTAATTGATGGTAATGGAAATATCTGTATTGTTTGATTCGCTGAAGATGGGCATTGACCAGCAATGGAATAGAACAAGGTAATGGTCTCGGGACCATTGGGAACCAGAACTCCATTCACTACAGCTGCATTTCCATTTACGGTCCAAGTTCCCCCAATTGGACTTGCACTCAAAACGGTAGCTGAATTGTTAACACAAATTCCTGATGGATTATTTAAACTTATAATAGGCGTTGCAAATACGTCTATGGTAGCAGATTGAGTCACTGTGCAAACGCCATCAGAATAAACATATGTTGCAACGGTAGGGTTTGATCCAAGAGCTGGTGTATAATTCCCGAATGAATCAATACCGGAACCAAACCAAGTACCTCCGCTAGGCGAAGGATTAAATGCTATTGGCGTATCTGTATTGCATACATATGCTGGACAATTCAAAGAAACAAATGGTGCATCTTGAACAACTATATCCTCTGAAACGCTGCAGGTATTGGTTGCATCAGCATATGATATACTGTATGTGCCTGAAACATTTTGACTGAAAGACCCATTTGAATTTATTCCAGTACCTGACCATATTCCCCCACTTGGAGTTGCTGATAGATTCAACAATGCTCCTGCACAAACCGGAACGTTTCCTGTGATATGCGGAACAGCAACTATCTCTATAGTTTGTGTCACGCTTGCATCGCAATTCGCCGTTGAAAAGGTGTAGGTATAATCAGCCTGACCCACAGGCAATAACGTGGGATCTATTAAACCATTTGCGTTCGCTGCACCACTCCAAATACCACCAGACGTATTGGTTGTCACTGCTACTGGTAGAGCATTTTGACAAATGGTACTCGGAGCATTAAGAGTAATCTGAGGTGCTGATTCAACTGAAATCTGGAAAGACTGATTGCTTCCAATACAACCATTCAAGGTTGGAGTATAGGTAATTGTTGCACTTCCCACTTGACCTGTAAAAGACATGATATCGCCACTTCCATTTAAAGGCAGACCAATGGATGCGTTGGTGTTGTTCCAATTCACCTGAGCTGCAGGATTCGATGTAAATACAATGGAAGGAACAGTTGACCCTTCACACAATGAAATATCTTCAACTTGACTTGCAACAGGTGTTGGATTTACTGTAACATTGAAATTCGCAGGAGTTCCGACACAGCCATTCAATACAGGTAAAACCGTAACGCTTGAATTCAAGGTTTGACCAGACGCACTTGCGTTGAAAATAGGAATGTTTCCAGAACCAGACAATCCTAAACCAATTGCTCCATTGGAGTTACTCCAATTCATAGTTGCTCCAGAAGGTGTTGAAACAAATGCAGGAATATTTACATTGTCTCCTGAACAAGCACTCACATCTGAAATTGGAGTTAACACCGGATTATCTGTAATTGTAAGTGCAGTTGTTCCTGAGCATGTAGCCGTGCCAGTTGCTGTAACAGTGTATGTTCCAGACATCAATCCAGTTGTTCCTACAAGAACTACGTTCTGACCACTTGCCGTATAACCGTTCGGTCCTGTCCATGTATAATTTGTAGCACCAACTACCGCACTTGCATTTAAAACAATAGGATTACCAGAACATACATTTCCACTGTTCGAGGCGGTAACTGTGCATTGCGGTAGACAAGAGGCCGGAGCAGTTATGGTCTGATTCAGGGAACAAAGAATATCTGCACTAAAGGCTGCAGTAACGGTACATGGGGCACCATTAGACGGTAATCCACTGAGGGTATATGTCATTGGACTAACCCAAGGTGCAGGAATATTCACACTTCCTCCGCAAGAAGAGCTCACAATTAAAGTTCCGCTCGCAGGTGGATTTGTAAATGTGATGGTCCCAGTCACATCATAAGTATTTGTTGCGGGGTCACAAGGTCCAGGACTAGCAGTTAATGCCGTCATGTTACAAAGAATATTGCAATTGGTAGTTGCAGTACCACCACTTTGATTGAATGTAATATTCGTAGCTAGATTTGAATAGTTGGTAATGACTAAAATGTAATACTGACCTGCAACAGCATTACCTATTGTTGCTGTCTCTGTAGCAGCTGTAGAAAAAGAACAGCTGATTGGAGCACCCGTCAATTGACCACAGACATTGGTGATGCTTGCAAATGGTCCCCATAGTGCAAAGTCGATATCAACTCCTGCAGTACTTGCCATTGAAATGGTTAAAGGCCCACCGTTTTGAATTTGCATGTAATACCAAGCCGGATTGGGACTCGATAATAAACAGCCGTAATTGGGCCCAACTTGTGCAGTAGTGTTCTGTGCCGCTGGGAAGGTATAGGTTGTGCCTGTACAAAAAGGTTGAGCTCCATCACACAATCCTGATGCTGGAGGCGGCGGCGGTGGCGGTGGCGGCGGTGTACCGCATCCTAAAGTTGCGGTCCAACCTGCATAATTGATACTCCCATCTGAAGTAAAAACAAATGTTAAGCATGTGGTTGCTCCGGTTATAGTACCTGGCGAATTTCCTCCAGTGTAAGTTCCAATTAATGGGGAAGCTGTGCTTGGGCCATTGTAGATATATAAATAATCCCAATTGTTTTCAAGGGTGATAGATGAAAATTGTGCGTATATATTTTGTCCGTTTGATGTACAGAACGTCATGGTGTAATTGGAGCCATTGGCATAATTACCTGATAACCCGCCTGGATCGTAAAAACTTACTGGAGTACCACATGGCATGCTAACCGTCGTGTTCGACATGTTGTATGTTTGAGCATCCGAAATAAAAGCAAGACACAAAGCGGATAGAGCTAACAGAAATTTCTTCATGTTATGAGGTTAAGGTGTGGTGAATTTACGAAAAAATAAAAAAGGGAGCAAATGCTCCCTTTTATCTCTCAAGAAAACTATTGTTACTTCTTCTCGTCCTTAACCTCTTCAAAGTCAACGTCAGTCACTTCACCATCTGCACCTCCGGCAGATTCACTTCCTTGAGAAGCATTGCCTGAAGTATTATTATACATTTCTGCGCTAGCCGCTTGGAAAGTAGCATTCAATGCATCCATAGTTGAACGAATAGCATCTAGATTCTTCTCTGCATGCGCCTTCTTCAACTCAGAAACTTGATTTTCAATTTCACCTTTTTTGTCTGCCGGAAGTTTATCACCAAATTCCTTCAATTGCTTTTCAACTTGGAAAATCAAACTGTCTGCTTGGTTCACGAGATCAGCTTCTTCCTTGGCTTTTTTATCTGTTTCAGCATTCATCTCAGCCTCACGCTTCATTTTTTCTATGTCTTCCTTACTTAATCCTGAAGAGGCTTCAATTCGAATGCTTTGCAATTTATTGGTAGCCTTATCCATTGCAGAAACATTGATGATTCCGTTCGCGTCGATATCGAAAATGACTTCAACCTGTGGAACTCCACGAGGTGCTGGTGGAATACCATCAAGATGGAAGCGGCCAATGGTTCTATTATCCTTCGCCATTGCTCTTTCCCCCTGTAATACGTGAATTTCTACACTTGGTTGATTGTCACTTGCGGTTGAGAACACTTCAGATTTCTTGGTCGGAATAGTCGTGTTTGCATCAATTAATTTCGTGAAAACACCACCCATTGTCTCAATACCTAAAGAAAGTGGTGTCACGTCTAACAACAATACATCTTTTACCTCTCCCGTTAAAACTCCACCTTGAATGGCAGCTCCAACAGCTACTACTTCATCTGGATTTACTCCTTTACTTGGTTCTTTTCCGAAGTATTTTTTAACAGCTTCCTGCACAGCTGGAATTCGGGTAGAACCACCCACTAAAATGATTTCATTAATGTCATTCACACCAAGGCCAGCATTCTTCAAAGCACTTGCGCATGGTGCAATTGTACGCTGTACAAGAGAGTCAGCCAATTGCTCGAATTTCGCACGTGAAAGCGTTTTAACCAAGTGTTTTGGTATTCCATCAACAGGCATGATATAGGGAAGGTTTATCTCAGTGCTTGTGGTACTTGACAATTCAATCTTTGCCTTTTCAGCCGCTTCCTTCAATCGTTGAAGCGCCATTGGATCCTTTGTCAAATCAATATTTCCATTCTCATTCTTAAATTCCTGAACCAACCAATCTATAATTACTTGGTCGAAATCATCACCACCTAAGTGCGTGTCTCCGTCTGTAGACAGCACTTCAAAAACACCGTCACCTAATTCTAAAACAGAAACGTCATGTGTTCCACCTCCACAGTCGAAAACCACAATCTTCATCTCTTGTGATTTTTTATCTAAACCATACGCAAGGGCTGCAGCAGTTGGCTCATTGATAATACGCTTCACCTTCAACCCTGCAATTTCACCTGCTTCCTTTGTTGCTTGTCTTTGAGCATCATTGAAATATGCAGGAACCGTAATTACAGCCTCTGAAACTTCTTGACCCAAATAGTCTTCAGCCGTTTTCTTCATCTTCTGAAGAATCATGGCAGAAATCTCCTGTGGAGTGTACATGCGATCATCAATTTTCACTCGCGGCGTATTGTTATCCCCTTTTATCACCGCATAGGGCACACGCGTAGCCTCTCTCTCAGACTCTGAATAACTTGAGCCCATGAATCGTTTAATACTAAAAATAGTCTTCGTTGGATTTGTGATGGCTTGACGTTTGGCAGGGTCCCCTACCTTGCGCTCGCCGCCTTCAACAAATGCAACAATAGAAGGAGTTGTTCTTTTACCCTCGCTATTCGCAATAACAACGGGTTCATTTCCTTCCATCACAGATACACACGAGTTGGTAGTACCTAAGTCAATTCCAATTATTTTACTCATAATCTAATTTTTTCTGATTTGTTTCTACGCACATTCCAATGATAAGACCAATTCAGAATTAAAATAAAAACATGACAGAATTGTCACAATTCACTGACAATTATCTCGGCCAGCGCAAATCAAAGTGTTCTTTTTTCATGCGACCACGCATAAAAATGACACCGAACCAATAGAAGTCAAGACTAAGTTGAACTCGGTTATCTGCACAAATGGTTCGCCATGCATTGCGCATACCTTTACTCCAATAAATATCATCAAATACTATAATTGAAATATTTTCATTTTCAATGAGCCAATGAAAATAACGAAGTGTGGCCTCCTCAGAATGATTGCCATCAACATAAACCAACGTATGGCTAGAACTCATCTGAATAGCCTTTTCCAGCTCAACTTCAAATGTGCCTTCCATTTGAATAATATTGGAAGCATGAAAATTCTCAAATGATTTTCGAGCGCACGCAACATGTGTTGGATCAGCTTCAATTGTTATGAGCTGAACCGAATACCCCACTGCCGTTGAAAGATAAAGTGTCCCAATTCCGAAATGTGTTCCCAACTCAATGATCGCATTCGGCTGCACATGTTCAACAAGTAAATGTATAACCTCCCCTTTCCACTTGGGCATTGCAGCGGTAAACACCGCTTTTGAAATGGTTCGGGTTCTATTCAAATTCTTACTTCCAACACCAAAGTCATATGCCTCGTACGATGTAGGGTCATGTAAATAGGACCTTCGAATCTCCTCAATTCCTTTCCAGACCTCTCTTTTCTGATTTCGAACTAAAACTTGGGTAATTAATTTAAAAACAAACGGAGAATGAACTCCATGTGGACCAAGACCCTTCAACAAATGTCTTACGTATGATCCAACTAGCATTAATCTTTTCGATTTTCAAGATTTTCAATGCGCTCAACCAATTTGGGGAGTTTTCGGTAAATGATGTATGCCTTTTTGAAGTCCATAATATCCAATGAAGGCGACCCTTGTACAATACTGCCCTCCTTCAAAATGGAAGCACTAATTCCACTTTGAGCCGCAATTTTTACTCCGTTGGCAATAGATAAATGACCCGCAATTCCAACTTGTCCGCCAATCATGCAGTTCTCCCCAATCTTTACACTTCCTGCTATACCCGTTTGAGCTGCAATAACGGTGTTTTTTCCTATTTCAACATTGTGCGCAATTTGAATTAAGTTATCTAGCTTAACTCCTTCACGCACAATAGTGGATCCCAATGTAGCGCGATCAATTGCTGTATTTGAGCCAACTTCAACTCGATTTTCTAAAATTACATTTCCAATCTGGGGCACCTTCGCATATTGGTTATCACTCTGCGGCGCGAATCCAAAACCATCTGCACCAATAACCACACCTGCGTGCAATGTACAGTCATTGCCAATCTCGCAATCTCGATACACCTTTACCCCGGGATGTAAAAAAGATTTCGAACCTATTTTAACATTTTCACCCAAATAAACGTGCGCGCTCAATACACAATTTTCACCTAGTTGCACACCCGATTCAATAACAACACCTGGCCCAATGTGGACTGTATTTGGTATTACAACGTTTTCATGAATTACAGCCGAGGCATGAACACCTGGTTTCGGCTGCCTCATTTGATCATAAGCTTGTAATAATTTCGCAAAACACGAATACGGATCTTCAACACGAATTAGGGTTAGGGTTGAAGGAAGCTCTCTCTCTTTTTTAAAATCATTCCCAACAATGGCTATGCTCGCTTCCGTTTCATATATGTACGATTGGTATTTTGGATTCGCCAAAAAAGTAAGTGTACCGGACTTTCCTTCTTCTATTTTAGACAAATTATTGACTTCCACCAATTCATTTCCTTCCACTTTTCCGTCAAGCATGAATGCAATCTGTTGCGCCGAAAATTTCATACGTAAAAAATTTTAACGAAGATAGAGTCTAGAATCGGATCCGTGCACCAACCTGCTGTAAATCTTGATAAAAATCTGGGTATGATTTAGAGATACAATCTGCATTTTGCACCATGGTCTTGGCACCTGCCAATCCGAAAACAGCTGCAGCCATGACCATACGGTGATCTTTGTGTGAGTTCCAAATTGCAGGTCTAGCATGTCCTGGGTAGACAATTAAATCATCTCCCCTCAGAACCACACGTATCCCAGATTTTGCGAATTCCTCAACAATAGCCCCGGCTCGATTACTCTCTTTGACCATTAATCTTTTGGCTCCTTTTATGGTTGAAATTCCATTTCCAAATGCTGCCATTGCTGCCACACAGGGTATTAGATCGGGGCATTGAGTGGCGTCAAATTCAAACGCTTGAATTTGCGATGCAAATACTTTCACGCTATTCTCATTTAATGTGTAATTCACTTTTGCCAAATCAAAAACATTGAGTATCGCCTGATCAGCTTGCGGTAAATTCATATTAATATCCCGAACTAATAATCCATTCTCTGCACATAAAGCCCCAATGATCAACAACACCACGGCACCACTCCAATCGCCATCAACAGAGACCTCTTGGGGCTTGTATCGTTGTCCACCTTTTATGAAAAATGTCTGATCATTCTCTTTAACTGCTACTCCAAATAGATTCATTACAGCAATTGTTAAATCGATATAAGGTCTACTGTTAACTACAGACAAAGTAATTTTTGAGTCACTCGTGCATCGTGGCAAAGCCATGAGTAATCCTGATAAAAATTGTGACGACTGCTCTGCCGACAATTCTGCTTCACCACCTTTCAATTGACCTAATGTGGTAACAGGAAGCTTTCCATTTGAAGTATTCACAGAAACCCCAAACGGTTCTAAATAATATCGAGATTGTTCGAAAGGTCTATTCAAAAGCGTTCCAGCGCCATCCATTTTCTTTTCCCCATCATGAAGAGCCGCAATGGGCAAAAAAAGTCTTGCAGCGAATCCCGACTCACCCGCAAAAAGTTCGCTTTGTGGTGCACGTATGCCGTGCAAATGATTATTCGGAAAACCACCTTTAATAGTTAGGGTATTCTTAGACATCCAAACGGTAGCACCAAGAGACTCTGCCATTTTTCGGGCATAAAAAGGATCTTCTGAATTCGGATAATGGCGAATAATAGTCTCGCCTGAAGCAAGCAAAGCCGCTGCAACATATCGCTGGGCAATGCTTTTCGAGGCCGGGGCGTAAATGGTTCCTTCAACAAGTGAAGGCGAAAATTCTACTTTCACTTTTCACCAATATAAATGGTTGCTATACCCCCAGCAAGACGAATCATTCTTGTGTTGGAATAACCAACTTTTTTCATGACATCTAAGAAAGCACTTCCACTTGGGAAGGCATCAACAGACTCAGGCAAGTAAGTATATGCTCTGCTATCCTTCGAAATCCACTTTCCAACTGTTGGCATAATGAATCTGAAGTAAAAACGAAACAATTGTTTAATTGGAAACACAGTCGGTTTGGAAAACTCAAGCACAACTCCTACCCCGCCTGATTTTAAAACTCGCAACATATCTGACATTCCCAATTCAAGATTTTCAAAATTACGCACACCGAAAGCAACAGTATACGCATCGAAAGTCTTCTCCTCAAAAGGCAATTGTTCTGAATCACCCCTACGCAATTGTATGATATGATCTATTCCCTTTTCTTTTATTTTTTTTCTTCCAACCTCTAACATTCCCTCACTAATATCTACTCCAATAATTTCGTTGGCTTGTAAATTCGATTTCACGGATTGAATGGCAAAATCTGCTGTTCCTGTGGCTACATCCAAAACTTTTTTGGGCGCATATTTCTTCAATTCCTTGATTGCACGCTTGCGCCAAATAATATCAACTCCGAGGGAAAAGAAATGATTGAGAAAATCATAACTATGAGCAATTTGATCAAACATTTGTTCCACCTCCACTTTCTTCCCTGTTTGATTGTATGGTTTTACAGTGCTCATATTTTATAGTAGTTTAATCAACTCATTTTTCAAATCGTATGGCATAATGGGCACAACGCCCACCTTTTCACATACCAATCCACCGGCAAGGTTTGAGACATATGCTACATCTGTTAATTCCCATTTTGCCGCCAATGCAAGTGTTGCCACAGCTATTACCGTATCACCCGCTCCAGATACATCTACAATCTCGCGCTTGTGAGCATCATGACCAGTAAAATGCACACCATCAAAACCTAAAACACCGAACTCCGATCTTGTTACTAAAACCCATTTCGCGTTCAATTGTTCGCGAAGATCTTTCAATGCTTTTTTTATTTCTACTTCGTCTGAGGCTGCGAAATTTCTTTGCAAACCCTCCTTCAACTCTTTCAAATTTGGTTTGAATAAAGTACAATTCGTGTATTCAAAAAAATGCTGAAGCTTGGGATCAACAGCAACGGGAATATTCTTTTCAATGGCGAATTCAGAAATTCGCTTAATTACATTTTGAGTTAAGACTCCTTTGTTGTAATCTTCAAATACAATTGCATCTATTCGTTGCGTTTTCAAAATCTGGTCAATGCGCTGAATTAATAGATCCTCATCCGTTAAAGAAAGTGAACTCGTTTGTTCTTCATCAATACGCACAATATGATGACCGGCGGAAATAACTCTTGTTTTCACCGTAGTTGTTCGTTCCGAACTCATCACTACTCCATCTATTGAAAATCCAGTTTCATTGCATATGGTTTGAAAAGATTTTCCATGAAAATCATTGCCAATAACAGAACACATGATGGCTTTAGCACCCATAGACTGAATATTCAAAGCCACATTGGCTGCGCCACCAAGTCTATTCTCCTTGTGCTGAACGTGTACAATGGGCACCGGAGCCTCGGGTGAAATTCTTTCAACCTTTCCCCACAAGTAGGCATCAATCATAACGTCGCCAATTACCAAAACAGTAAGATCCTTAAGCGAATCAAAAAAACTGTTGACTTGATTTACATTCACGCTGCTAAAGGCTTTAAATGTGACAATCCTTCACGCAACCTTTTTACTGCCTCATCAAGCATCTCTTCAGAGGTTGCGTATGAAATTCGAATACAATTTGCATCTCCAAATGCCTCACCTCCTACGGTTGCCAAATAAACCTTCTTCAAAAGATACATGGCTAAATCATCACTTGTCTTTACAACTGTCTCACCATCTGTTGTGTTGAAGAAAGCCGTAACATCCATATAAAAATAGAAAGCTGCTTCAGGAAGGTTTACTTTTAATCCTGGAATGGTTATCAAGCCAGCATAAACGCGGTCTCGTCTCGACTTAAAAACATGTATCATATCTGCAATTACAGCGGGATCGGCCTCCAAAGCAGCCTTGGCAGCCATTTGAGAAATTGTGCAAGCTCCACTTGTAATTTGACCTTGCATTTTACTACACGCTTGAGCAATCCATAAGGGAGCACCTATATATCCCAATCGCCATCCTGTCATTGCAAATGCCTTAGACACTCCATTTACAGTTATTGTGCGCTCGAGCATACCTGCACAAGTTCCAATTGACGCCGATTTACCAACGAAATTGATATGTTCATAGATTTCGTCTGAAATCACATAAATACCTTCGTGTTGAAGAATAACATCTGCCAATGCCTGTAGTTCTTCTTGAGAATAAACAGACCCTGTAGGGTTACAGGGTGAACTATAAATAATGAGTTTCGTTTTTGGTGTAATGGCCTTATTCAAAGCCTCGGGCGTAATTTTAAAATCACTGTCTATTCCGGCATAAACTTCAACGGTTGTGCCCCCAGCAATTTTCACCAGTTCACTATAACTCACCCAGTATGGGCTTGGCATGATCACTTCGTCGCCCTTATTAACCAAAGCTAAAATGGCATTAGCCAAACTCTGTTTTGCACCGGTACTAATTACAATTTCTTCAGGTGAATAATTTAACCCATTGTCACGTTTGAACTTTTCAGATACGGCTTTCCGCACCTCTAAAAAACCATTTACAGGTGGATAATGTGTAACGTTATCATCTATTGCTTTTTTCGCAGCGTCTTTGATGAAATCGGGAGTATTAAAGTCGGGTTCTCCAAGTGAGAGATTCACAACCGGTTTACCCTGTGAGGCTAATTCACGACTCATTCTAGCCATAGCTAAGGTTGCCGACTCACTCAACTTTTCAAGCAATTCCGAAACCTGACCAACTTTTGATTTTTCTTGCATAAGACAAATTTACAACGAGCTAGGCTCTAGACTAACCAATTTTTATCTGATCTATGAACCACGCCTTTAAACAAGGCTACAACTTCATTCTTTTGGTTCAAAACTTCAATCCAATAAATCCCTATTCTTTTAGAAAGACTTTTTTCCTCCACTTTGGTTGTTAGTATGTCATTTAACTCAACCGTTTTCACATGTGAAATGGAAGTTTCTACACTGTAACACTTCACCCCATGAGCATTACTCGCAAAAGCCAAGGCTGTATCGGCTAAGGCATATGCAACACCTCCATGCGCAATTCTAAAACCATTCAGCATGGGTTCCCGAACTGTCATTTCAAGTACACAACTTCCTGGGGAAACCTCCTTAATTTGAATCCCCATCCATTGACTCATGGAGTCATGGGTCATCATTTCCGAAACAATTTGTTCTGCTCCTGTCATTTCTCTGTGAATTGCAATTCCACTAAGTTACAATAGTGTCCTCCCAAAGACATCAATTCTTCATGACTTCCTGATTCGGTGACCCGTCCTTTCTCCAATACATATATCACATCTGAATTTTTAATCGTCGAAAGTCTATGAGCAATCGCTATGGTTGTTCTTCCCACTGATAACAGCTCAGTAGCTCTCTGAATTAAGATTTCCGAATCGGTGTCTATACTTGAAGTTGCTTCGTCAAGAATAACTATTTTCGGATTCTGAAGAAACACCCGAACGAAAGCTAAAAGTTGGCGCTGACCAGTGCTCAGTAATGTACCTCTTTCTTTTACGTCGAAATCATATCCGCCAGGCAATGCCATAATAAAATCATGCGCCCCCACCTGCTTTGAAGCTTGTATCATAGCTTCGTCCGTGATGGATTCATTGTAAAGCTTTAGGTTATTTCGTATCGAATCACTGAACAGAAACACATCTTGCAAAACAACACCAATTGTTCTTCTCAGCGATGAAAGTGAAATGTCAAGTATGTTCTTCGAATCAATGAAAATTGATCCAGAATCTAAATTATAGAATCGATTCAGTAATGAGATAATGGTGGTTTTTCCCGAACCAGTGGAGCCTACTATGGCAACGTGTTTTCCAGCGTCAATATTCAAATTGAATTTTTCAAAAACAGGCTGTCCTTCAACATACGAAAAGGTGACATCTTGAAAACATATAGACCCTCTTACCTCCTCCAAGTGAGACTCAGAACTATCTGTTTCACTATTGTCTTCGTCAATTAATTTAAAAACACGCTCTGCATTAACAACTCCCATCTGTAACACGTTAAAATTGTCTGCCATCTGTCGAATTGGCCTATACATCATAGTAATAAACGTGGAAAACTCTAAGATTAGCCCGGGGCTAATATCCAAACTTAAACTCTGCTTCACACCAAACCAAAGAAGCAATGCCACGCTTGAAGCACTCAACAATTCTACAACTGGAAAAAAAACACTGTATGCCCAAATTCCTCGAATGTGGGCATCTCGGTGACTTTGATTTATCCCTTCGAATTTTTGCTGCTCTCTTTTTTGATTGTTGAATAGCTGAATCAGATGCATTCCCGTCAGATGTTCTTGTACAAAAACATTCATTCTAGCCACTTCATTTCTTACATCTTGAAAAGAATTCTTAACTGCCTTTTGAAAAAGTCGAGTTGCCCAAATTAGGACTGGAATAGGCAGCATAACTATCAGCGCCATTTTCCAATCTAAATAAAGCATAAAACCAAGAATAACAATTAACTTCAAAATATCACGCACTATATCAAGCAAACCAACACTGAAAACCTCAGCAATACCATCTACATCACTAATGTGTCTTGTCACCAGTTGGCCCACTGGGGTCTTGTCGAAATAAGATAATTTGTTGTGAATGGTCTTTTTAAAAATGGTGGACCGCAAGTCGAGGGTGATACGTTGCGCAACCCAATTCGCCACATAGGTCTGCACATATTGAATAATGGTTTCTAGCAGCAAGACTCCGAGAAAAGACAGAGAAATCCACAGCACAGCATGACCATCCCCAGATGGCAACGCATCATCTAATAAACTTCGCATTTGTTCAGGTCGAATGACGGCCATTCCTGCTAAAGCGAGAACTAAAAAAAGTGTGAAAAAAAACCACAATTTATAAGGTTGACTGTACTTGTACAGCCTAAAAAAAATAGACCAATCGAAAGCTTTCCCTGTTTTACTCGCCATTCCTTGTTCCATTATTTATTTCAAAAGTAGATTCAGGATATTTAATCTGAGTTAAAAATAACCCTTGCGGCTTAACACTGTCTCCTGCGGCCCCTCTTCTTCCCGCTTGAATAACTTCAACAAATTCCTGTTCCGTCATTTTTCCCAAACCAACGTCCAACAAGGTTCCAACAACTGCTCTTACCATATTACGTAAAAATCGATCAGCTGTAATATGAAACACATGCATGCCATTTTCGTTCAACCACTCCGCCCTACGCACCTCGCAAATCGTGGTAGTTTGACCACCTCCAGACTTACAAAAACTTGCAAAATCATGACGACCCAACAAATGAGACGCCGCTGAGTTCATGGATTCAAAATTTAATGCATGGGGGAAGAATAAAGTATGATAGCGCAAAAAAGGATCTCGCGTTTGAATCAATCGATATTCATAACTTCTCTCAAAAGCATCAAAACGAGCATGAGCTCTATGATTTACCTGAATTAACTCTTTGATTGAAATATCCTTAGCTACTACCTGTTGTAAGCGAAATAAGGTTTCAGACGTATCTATATCATTTCTATCAGGAACAAAATGCAAATAAAAATCAGAAGCATGCACACCTGTATCTGTTCTTCCACAGCCTATGGTAACTACTTTCGGTAAACGTAAAACCCTACATAATGCTGATTCTATTTCCGCCTGAACAGAATGAGCATTCGGTTGTCTTTGCCAACCATGATAATTGGTTCCGTCGTATGCTATTCGAAGAAAGTATCTTGGAAACTCTATTCTTTCTTCTTCAGTCATTATTGAAACATCTCTTTTACCCGCTGAAAAAAAGATTTATCTTTTCCTGATGGCTTGGGTGCAAAATTTTCTGAATCTCTCAGTTTTTCCAAAATCTCACGTTCTTCCTTCGAAACTTTTTGCGGAGTCCAAACATTGAGATTCACAAGCAAGTCTCCTGTACCGTATCCATTCACATCAGGAACTCCCTTCCCACGAAGACGTAAAATTTTCCCTGATTGTGTGCCTGGATCTATTTTTATTTGGGCCTTACCTGATACAAGAGGCACATCAACAGATGCACCCAAAGTAGCGTCAATGAAGTTCAGATATAAATCATAATACAAGTTAACACCATCACGCTTAAGGACTGGATGCTCTTCCTCTTCTATTTGAACCAACAAATCTCCAGGAACTCCGCCGAAAGGACCTGCATTTCCTTTTCCAGAAACGTTCAATGTCATTCCTTCACCAACCCCCGCTGGGATCTTAATTTCAACAAGCTCTTCTTTTCTAACCTGTCCAAATTCATCTGCATCTTTGGGCTTTTCCTTCACTTTCTTTCCTGCCCCTCCGCAGGTATGGCATGTTGAAGCCGTTTGCATCGCTCCAAGTATCGTGTTCTGAACCTTACGAATTTGACCCGAACCACCACAAGTTGAACAAGAATCGAACTGAACACCTTCCGCGTTCACCATCTTAAACACCTTGATTTTCTTGGTAACGCCGTTTACTATTTCCTCTAAATTGAGCTTTACTCGAATGCGAAGATTCGTACCCTTCGTTCTTCTTTGTCCTCTTGATCCTCCACCACCAAAACCACTAAATCCTCCACCGAAAATATCCCCGAACTGCGAGAATATATCATCCATGTTCATTCCACCGAATCCACCGCCACCAGCATTTCCGCCCATACCAGCATGGCCGAATTGATCATATCGAGATCTTTTCTGAGTGTCACTCAATACCTCATAAGCCTCAGCAGCTTCTTTAAATTTCTCTTCCGCTGAGCTGTCTCCCGGGTTTTTGTCTGGATGGTACTGAATAGCCAGTTTTCGATAGGCCTTTTTGATATCAGACTCAGAAGCATTTCTGTCTAACCCCAAAATTTCATAATAATCTCTTTTCGCCATAGCTATTATTCTCCTACAACTACCTTGGCATAACGAATAACCCTGTCATTCAGCGTATATCCCTTTTCCAACGTGTCAATCACTTTATTTTTTAACGATTCATCTGGTGCAGGAAACTTGGTAACCGCATCGTGGAACTCCGTGTTGAAGGGTTCTCCTGTGCTATCAAACGCTTTCAATCCTTCAGATTCTAAATTTCTTTTCAATATGGAATAAATCAACTCGAACCCTTGTCTCAAAGTGGTAGGATCTTCAACATTCTCATTGGCCTTCATGGCTCGCTCGAAATCATCAAGAACGGGTAATAATTTTACGATTACATCCTTACTCGCCACTGACAAAAGTTCTGTCTTTGCCTTGGCACTTTGACGACGAAAGTTTTCAAAATCGGCATATAACCGCTTGTACTTTTCCGTCAGTAAAGCTACCTCATCTGGCTCAACCTGTCCAGGTGTGGCAACATCTTCGGGCTGATCTGACTGAGATTCTGGATGAATGGGGTCATTCACTATTTCCTCATTAAAATCTTTATTTTCTTCATTCATATGCACTTTTTTTTCTGTACTCTTCAAGGAATAGGCCTTTTTCAATTTATTGACAGGATGTCAGATACAAAAAAAAAGCCCCTTTCGGGGCGTAAAGATATCATGCATTTCAGCATTATTTGAATCGAGATACATATTTATCTAACTCCATTGATAAGGCACTTCCTCTCAAGTTTTTGGCAACAATAATTCCCTTTTCATCTATTAACACGTTTTGCGGAATACTTTCTATGTTGTACAGAACACCCGCTGCGCACTTCCATCCCTTCAAATCAGAAACATGATACTTCCATTTAAGCTTATCGTCAGATATTGCTTTCAACCATGCTTTTTTGTCTTGATCAAAGCTAACACTGAAAATTTCAAATCCCTTTCCTGACTTAAATTCAGCCTTCGAATACTTCTCATAGGCAGCCACAACCACCGGATTCTCTCTTCTGCATGGTCCGCACCAAGAAGCCCAAAAATCAATTAAAACCATTTTTCCTCGCAATGATGATAACTTGAGCATTTTTCCATCAACACCAGCCATTGTAATTTCTGGCGCTTGGTCCCCAATGTTCAAACCCACATTTACTGGAACGGGTTTGTCTTGATTAGACGTTTTCCAATTAAACGATTGTGAGAATATAAGTACGAGTAACGCACTAAAGAGTAAGATTGCTTTCTTCATATTTCGAATGTATTACATTTTTTTTGAACAAGCCAAACACCTTGCCAAATCTATACCCTACGAATATCTGCACCCAACGCCTGAAGCCTCGATTCGATATCTTGATATCCGCGATCAATTTGATCAATATTTTGAATCACTGATTTTCCTTTAGCACTTAAAGCAGCGATTAAAAGTGATACTCCCGCACGAATATCTGGTGAAGACATGGTAACACCCTTCAAAGTCGATTTTCGATCTAAACCTATAACTGTTGCGCGATGCGGATCGCAAAGAATTATTTGCGCCCCCATGTCAATTAGTTTATCTACAAAAAATAGACGGCTCTCAAACATTTTTTGATGAATAAGAACCGAGCCACGCGCTTGAGTCGCAGTGACAAGAGCAATTGATATTAAATCAGGAGTAAATCCCGGCCACGGCGCATCTGCAATTGTGAGTATAGATCCATCAATAAATGTATCAATCTCATAATGATCTTGGGCAGGAATATGTAAATCATCACCATTCACAAGATTAACCTGGATACCCATTCTGCGGAAGACTTCTGGAATTACTCCCAAATCGGGATAACTCACATTTTTTATAGTAATGTCTCCTTGTGTCATTGCTGCCATTCCAATGAAAGAACCAATTTCTATCATGTCCGGTAAACACCTGTGCTCAGTGCCATTCAGCTGTTCAACTCCTTCAATAATTAGTAGATTGGATCCTATGCCACTAATCTTACCTCCCATTCGGTTTATCATCTTACACAACTGTTGCAAGTATGGTTCGCAAGCAGCATTGTAAATGGTGGTTGTGCCTTCAGCTAACGCTGCAGCCATCACAATATTTGCAGTTCCGGTAACCGAAGCTTCATCTAAAAGCATGTATGTGCCTTTCAATCTTTTGGCTGAAACGCTGTAAAAATGAGCATTCGCATCATAATTGAACGTAGCACCCAAATTTTGAAAACCAATGAAATGTGTATCGAGCCTTCTTCGACCAATTTTGTCACCTCCTGGTTTTGGTATATAGCCCACCCCAAATCTCGCTAGCATTGGTCCAATAAGCATTATGCTTCCTCTCAATGCTGCAGCCTTTTTCTTATAATCCTCCGTGATAAGGTAATCTAGATTGATATCATTGGCCTCAAAACTAAATTCTCCCTTGGCCAATTTTTCAACCTTTACACCAATGTCTGACAACAAATCAATGAGCTTCAAAACGTCAATGATTTCAGGAATATTCCGAATGACCATTTTTTCTTTGGTCAAAAGAACCGCTGAAATAATTTGCAAAGCTTCATTTTTGGCACCTTGAGGAACAACAGTTCCCTTCAATTGATTACCACCAACAATCTCAAATGCTGACATACCTAATTTTTTTATCGAAGAAAAACTGAAACTTGATACACATTTCAAAATGAAAATCAAATTATCAACGATTGAAACTGAATTACTGAAAACTTCGAACTTGACAGGAATAGTATCTCTGAATATCACAATTGATGTAAATTGCAGCCTAGACTTAATTCAATACAACATGAAAAAAATTTTCTTCATCTTTTCTTTATTGCTCACTCTTAACACAACATCACAAATAGTAATCAATGAGGGCAGCAATAAGAATTACACAACCATTGCAGATGAGGATGGTGAATTTGAAGATTGGATTGAATTGTATAATTCAGGAAATATGCCCGTTGATCTATATAATTTCAACTTGACAGATGACCTGAACCAACCGTCCATGTGGACTTTCCCGCATTACACTCTCAATCCAGGAGAGTACCTCGTTGTTTTTTGTAGTGAAAAAAATAGGTTTCAAACTGCTCCATTCACAACTGTGGTAACAAATAATAACTTTACACCTACAACCGGTTGGAACCAGCACAACTTTACAACACCATTCATTTGGGATGGCGTCTCAAATATTGTAGTAAACACCTGTTCATATAGCAATACCGGATACATCGTTAACTCCGTCTTCAACCAAACTAACCAACCGTACACTGCAACTACGTTTTCTTACGTTGACTACAGCGAGGCAGCGTGCAGTGCAAACAATGGTGGAACTTCGAGTTGGAGGCCGAATATTCGATTGAACAATACCACAATTGGAACCGGTACTTTACAAAATTCACCTACAGATTACCCGGCGCCCTATGGGAATTGGTACTGGAGCGCTAGAAACCAAATGCTCATCCGATCTGAAGAGCTTATTGCTGCCGGATTAACCGCTGGGCCAATCAACTCTTTGTCTTTAAGCGTTGCCGCTACTGATCCAGTACTTTACACCTATGTAGAGATTAAAATGAATCATACCAATGAATCGCAAATGACAGATGTTTTTCTTGATTCAGATGGCAGTCAGTTTCATACCAATTTCAAAATTGGTGGAAACGGAGAAACCGTTTATTTAATTGACAATACAGGTATAGTTAGCGATAGCCTTCATGTCGCTTGTCAGGCATTAGATATAAGTTTAGGATCGTACCCAGATGCCTCAGAAGTCATCTCACTTTTCTCTCTTCCAACGCCCTCCAATTCCAATGCAAATGTGGCGAATGGTTATGCTGCAGCACCTTTGTTTGACCTTCAAAGTGGTGTGTACAATAGTATGCAAAATGTATCTATCTACGACCCAAATAACCCTACGGGAACAATCCGATACACGCTCGACGGAAGCACTCCAAATCAAACTTCGCCCATTTACAACGGTCAACCCATTCCCATTTACCAATCTCGAATTTTAAGGGCTCGAGTGTACTTACCGAACATGATTCCAAGCGAATCCACAACTGCATCATACCTATTCAATGTAAGTCACCAAACACCCATCATATCTGTATCCACTTCGAATAATAATCTCTACGGTGAAACTGGAATCTTCGACCATTGGGATCAAGATTGGCTGCGTGATGCTCATGTGGATTATTTCGATTCTATTCCAGGGCACCCGTTGCTTTTCTCAACGAATTCAGGTATGATGGTAGACGGTGGTGCAGGCGGAAGTCGATCACATCCTCAACACTCATTCAGACTAGAAATGGCGAATAGTGTTTTGGGAGAACAACCTATTATTTATCCAATCATTCCCAATAGACCAACAAGAAATAAATACAGCGACTTTTATTTACGCAATGGAAGCAACCAGTATCTTGTACTTCCCTACAAAGATGCCTGTCAGGTGCATCTCATGTGTAATGGAAGCAATACATATTTCTCAGCGTGGCGCCCCGTTACAGTCTACATCAATGGTCAGTATTTCGGACTTTATGAATTGAGAGAGAAGTACAACAAAGAAATGTTCAAGACTCTAGAAGACGCATCCAACTCAACCACAGAAATTCTATCATTGAGTTATTGGAACGGAGGTGTTTTGCGCGCTGTTGACGGAAACGTAGATAATTTTTGGAATTCATACAATGCCTTTAATGCCTTAGATCAAAGCAACATTAACTTTTGGGACGAGGCAGATCAGTATTTCGATTTGACCTATTACACGGATTATATTATCTCAGAGTCATGGATGGGAAATGTTGACTGGCCATGGAATAATATCAAAATCTACCGCAGTGATGCTACAAATGGTCGATGGAGGTTTGCTACCATTGATTTAGAATTAGCCCTTCAACCCAACGGTTGGACAGATTGCAATTCTGACCACATTGGTCACATGTTTGGTTCAGACACTCCCTACATCAACGTTTGGAAAAAGAGTATTCAAAACACGAAATACAAAAACTACTTTATTAATCGTTTCGCTGATTTGATGAATACAAATTATCGCGACGAGCGCATCATAGCCGTTGAAAATCATTTCTTCAATCAAACTCTCGTTGAAATGCAAAATGAATATCAGCGTTGGGGAGATCCTTGGAATATTCCCGGACAAATGGATAATTTCTATAACAATCACTTGACCTTCCAAGAGCAACTTTTATGTAGAACAGGGCAAGTAAGAAACCACATTCAGAATGGATTTTCACTTCCTCAGCAGGTCAATGTAGAATTAGATGTTTTCCCTATTGGCGCTGGAAAAATAAAAATCAGCACCATCACTCCTGATGAATATCCATGGCAAGGAGTCTATTTCGATGGAGTTCCCGTGAAAATAGAAGCCATTGCCAACCCGGGATATGCTTTTTCACATTGGGAAAATGCATCATTAATAACAGATGTGAATGATTCAATTTGGGAAGATTTAATAACGAATAACAACGCTTTATTTAAAGCATTTTTCGTAAGTACAGTAGGCATTGAAGAAAATGATTCTGAGTTTAGTTTATATCCGAATCCAACAAATGATGTCATATATATATCACATCCTTTGATTCAATCCAAACAACTTCAAATCAAAATTTCAGATTCACAAGGCCGCGAGGTAGAGAAGATAAATTCGGTTTCATCATCACTCGTTTCTGTTTCAGTAGCGGATTTAGCCGAAGGTGTTTACCTGGTTGAAATTCTAGAAAACGGCGCTCGCCTACATTCACAAAAATTTATTAAATCTAACTAGTCCACATGTCTGTCAATAAAGACGTTCGAAGAGTAACAACCCACACTCTTCAAGAAATGAAAAACAAAGGAGAGAAAATTGCCATGTTAACTGCCTATGATTTTACTATGGCAGGTATTGTAGACAAGGCAGGAGTAGATGTTATTTTAGTTGGAGACTCTGCCTCAAATGTCATGGCAGGTCATGAAACAACTTTACCCATTACGTTAGATCAAATGATTTATCACGCAGGCAGTGTTGTGCGTGCGTGCAATAGATCTCTTGTGGTGGTTGACATGCCTTTTGGTTCTTATCAAGGAAATTCGAAAGAGGCCTTGAATTCTGCAATACGCATTATGAAGGAGACCGGCGGTCATGCCGTAAAGCTAGAAGGTGGTGCAGAAATCATAGAGAGTATTAAGCGCATCTTAACAGCAGGTATTCCCGTTATGGGGCATTTAGGATTAACTCCTCAAAGCATTTATAAATTCGGAACTTATCAAGTTCGGGCGAAAGAAGAAGAAGAGGCAGAAAGACTTATTCATGATGCTAAACTGCTTGCCGAAACGGGGTGTTTCGCCATTGTGCTTGAAAAAATTCCTGCGAAACTTGCAAAACGTGTAGCTGAGTCTGTTCATGTGCCTGTGATTGGAATTGGCGCTGGGAATCAAGTTGATGGACAAGTACTTGTACTTCATGATATGTTAGGCATTACGGAAGGTTTCACACCCCGATTTTTAAGGAAATACGCAAATTTGGGCGAACAAATGACTACAGCTTTAAACCAATATGTCTCGGATGTAAGAAATGTTGATTTCCCAAATGAGAAAGAACAGTATTAAGCAAAAAAATAATTTCAGTGCGGCCAAACCAACAGAGCAAACAAATGCTGAAAATTTGAGGGTTTTGTTCGAGGACAACCATCTGATTGTGGTAAACAAACGAAGTTCAGATATTGTGCAGGCCGATCGCACAGGTGATCCTGTTTTAAGCGATATTATAAAGTCATATTTGAAAAAAAAATACAATAAACCGGGCGAGGTTTTTTGTGGTACCGTGCATCGAATTGACCGTCCGGTTTCAGGAATTGTTGTATTCGCAAAAACGAGCAAAGCCCTCTCAAGACTCACCGCTCTTTTCAAATCTCGCGATGTTCAAAAAACATACTGGGCTGTAGTTTCCGATGCTCCACCCAAGAATGCAGATGTTGTGCGCAATTTTTTATGGAAAGATGAAGCATTGAATAAAAGCTTCGCAAGCAATCAACCGCGGGGCAACGCCAAAGAAAGTGAATTATCATATCAACTCATTGGGAAGGGTGAACACTATTCATTTCTTGAAGTAAAGCCGAAAACAGGAAGACATCACCAAATTCGGGTAACCTTGTCTTCTATTGGTTGTCCTATTAAAGGCGATGTGAAATATGGCTCAAAAAGAACGAATCCCAATGGCGGCATTCATTTGCACGCAAGAGAAATAGAATTTCCGCATCCTACAAAAAATAAAATTGTGCGGTTCGTTGCACCGGTTCCGGAAGATTCACTTTGGACCGCTTTTCTGTCCTCTCAATTTAACTTGTGACCTAGATTCCAATTCGTTCAATTGAATAAACTTATATTTGCCCCCTAATTACAATGAATTATGGAAGCGTACGAAAACATCAAATGCCTTATCATTTGCAGTGGTCCTGCTGGATACACCGCAGCAATTTATGCAGCAAGAGCTGACCTCAAGCCCGTTATTTATCAAGGACAACAACCCGGAGGTCAACTTATGGACACAACCGAAGTGGATAATTTCCCCGGTTATCCGCAGGGTATAAAAGGTCCTGAAATGATGGCTGATCTTGAAAACCAAGCAAAACGTTTCGGAACAGATATTCGAAACGGATGGGTTACCAAAGTTGATTTTTCAGGTTCGAAACATTACATTGAAATTGACAACGGCAAGCATACTATTAGTGCAGACAGTGTCATCATAGCCACAGGTGCCTCTGCGAAATGGCTCGGTCTTGAGAACGAAATTCGACTTCGCAACATGGGAGGAGGTGTTAGTGCATGTGCTGTTTGTGATGGATTCTTTTACAGAAATCAAGAAGTTGCAATTGTAGGTGCAGGGGACACCGCGGCTGAGGAGGCTACTTATTTAGCAAAGCTTTGTAAGAAAGTGTACATGATCGTTCGTAGCGACAAAATGAGAGCGTCAAAAGCAATGCAGCACCGTGTTACTTCAACTGAAAACATTGAAGTGCTTTGGAATTCCACCACCGTTGACATTCTTGGACAAAACGGTGTAGAGGGCGCTATCTTTCGTAACAGCGTTACCGGTGAAGATCGAACAGTTCCTATTACCGGTTTTTTCGTAGCCATTGGTCACAAACCAAATACTGATGTCTTCAAACCTTATATTGAACTAGACGAAACTGGATACATTCTCAATGTACCTGGAACATCTAAAACAAACATTGAAGGGGTTTTTGTTGCGGGTGACGCTGCCGATAAAACTTACAGACAAGCCATTACAGCAGCTGGAACAGGCTGCATGGCGGCACTAGATGCTGAACGGTATCTGGCGTCAAAAGGAATTCACTAAATGAATAAATAAAAAAGAGGGTTGAAAATTCAACCCTCTTTTTTTTATGGGTGGCTTATGGGATTCGAACCCACGGCCCTCAGAACCACAATCTGATGCTCTAACCAACTGAGCTAAAGCCACCGTCTTTGAGGGCGCAAAGATAAGAACAGAAAAAGCATTCAAACAAGAGTTCGTGATTTTTTTGAATTAACTTGCCCTTGAAATGAAACTTCGCGTCCTTTTTCTGAGCAGTTGGTTTCCAAGTAAGGCACATCCTACACTAGGTAATTTCGTGCAGTATCATGCTGAAGCCATATCGAAATTCTGCGATGTAACTGTTTTATATTTAGTTAAACTCGCACATGAAAAAAATCTTCTCATTGAAGAAGAGATTGTCAATAATGTGCAAATCATAAGAGTTCATTATAACAAAAATGGGTTTCTTTTTTCCAATCGATTCAAAGCATTAAAAACAGGATTAACTCACCTTAAAAACTCGCAGTTCAATCCAAACATCATTCATTTCAACGTCATCTGGCCAGATGGTTGGCAGGCCCTTTATGCGAGTAAAAAATTAAAAATTCCGTTTTGTATCACTGATCATTGGACCGGTTATCATGCAGATGAAAGAGCACCATTGAATTTTTTTCAAAAATTGTACATGCGCCATGTCGCCAACCGAGCTGCTTCAGTGCTTCCTGTAACCTACCACATGGGGCAAGCCATGAGACGCCTTGGCTTCAAAACTGATATAACCGTCGTTCCGAATGTGGTAAATACATCAATTTTTCAACCGAATTCAGAATCACCAAACGAGTATCAATTTCTTCATATATCACATCTTGGAGATGATCACAAAAATATTTCTGGCATACTTCGCACATGGAAAAAATTGACAAATCATTCGAATAATATTCATCTCAAAATTGGAGGTGATGGCCCCATTGACCACTGGAAATCTGTAGCTCGAAGTTTAGAAATTCCGCCATCAAGCATTTCTTTTTTCGGCACTTTGACCAAAGTGCAAGTAGCCAATCAAATGATGCAGAGCAATTGTTTTGTATTGTTTAGCAATTTTGAAAACTTACCTTTGGTCATGATAGAAGCCATGTGTTGTGGCCTTACGGTGATAACAACTAACGTTGGCGGCTGTAGAGAATTTCTACCTTTAGATCAAGGCCATTTTTTGATCGAGAAAAAAGATGAGGACGCCCTTTTCAACGCTTTTGTTCAAGCAATAGAGCAGAAAAATATTCAGATTGAGAAGAAAAAAACCATTTCAGAATACGCCTCTAAAACATTTTCTAATGAAGCTATTGGGGAACAGTTTAACACTATTTATCATTCAATTTTAAAATTAGATGCTAAATAAAACAGATGTATTCTCAATATTCAACCGGATTCTGGCACTTTTCTCGGGATTAGCACTCGTAATTCTGAACATACATTTTGTTGCCGTTGAGGGCCAAGGAAAAATTGCCATTGTCAATTTTGGAATATTAATCATATCAACAATTAGTCAATTTGTTGGTGGTGGTGCGTTGATTTATCTCTCCAAAAAACATTCTATTGAGCAATTTCATATACCTGCTATTATATGGGCAATAATGGCCACAACCATTGTTTTTATTTTCGGTCATCTTTTTGAAATTCCCGAAATTCCATTCATCGCCGCTCTTGGTCTTCTGCAAAGTTTGGTTGTTTATTTCCAAATGATTCACCTTGCGAAGGCACGAATTATGGCTTATCAATGGATGTTGTTCTCTCAATCTATCTCAACACCAATTGGCGTTCTCTTTTTTTACTCCTTCTTCAAAGCATCTGTTATTTCATTTTGCTTGGGCCTGACATTTTCTCTTCTAATGACACTTCTGGTCGCATGCTTTCAGAATTTGAAAAGAAATAACCAACACGAATCAACTCCAAAGCCTAGTTTCAGATCACTTTTAATAGATCTCTTGAAATTTGGTGGATACAATCAACTGGCGAATTTATCTCATTTGGGAAACCAGCGTATCTACATCTACCTCCTCGAATCTCTTCTCCATCAAGGCTATCTTTTTTCAGGCATTTTCGCTATTTTCTTATATGTTGCAGAGGCCATTTGGACAGTTGGAAAAAGTTTATCATCTATTCTTACCTCGCTCGTGGCACAGAGCAATGATAAGCTTATTCAACTCAATTATTTCAAAAAATACTTAAGACTTAGTACCCTCGGAACCCTTATTTTAATTATTGCTGCGTTCATATTCCCAAAGCAATTTTTAGAACCGTTTTTCAAACAATCAACTTCAGAAATTCAACTTAACTTGTTACTAATGTCTCCCGCCATATTGGTTCATTCTATCACTACACCAATTTCACACTTTTTCTCTGGCATTGGTTTGTTAAAATACAATTTCCATTGTGCCTTGGCAGGCCTTATCTCTGGTCTATTATCAGCTCTTTACCTCATTCCATATCATGAATTAAATGGCGCATTTATAGCCATTTCCATTGGATTCACTACACAATGTTCGCTTCATGTTTATTACTTCATGAAATGGAAATCTAATCTAAATCGAAAAGATTCTGAACCCCTGTTGGCCGAGCGAGAATGAAGCCTTCAGCAAATTGATAGCCTGCAGGTCTGCCAAAATCTCTGGCTCTTGCTCGAATAAAATCAAAAAAATCACTACCTGAGATGGGAGTCTCAGGCTCTGAACTTAATGGATTATGAAATTGACTTTTGTACGCCTGAAGAATTTGAATTTTTTGATCCATAAACTCAGAAACATCAATTACAAAATCTGGTTGGTTATAATAATCTTGGTTGAAATGATAAAACGCTTTTGGCCTCCAAGCAGGATGGTTGGTTTCGATTTTTGGCAAACCAGCATAAAAACAAGCGTCAGCAACAAGTTTCGCCGCTCTTGCATGGTCTGGATGCCTATCTGACAAAGCATTAGTAAGAACTATTTTAGGCTGATACTTTCGAATGACATCAATAATTTTCAGTTTATTCTCTTCATTCGCCTCGAAAAAGCAATCTGGCATTCTCAAATTTTCCCTCACTTGAATCCCCATTCGTTTTGAAGCTTCGTCTGCTTCAACAAGTCGCAACTCTCCACTTCCACGGCTTCCACGTTCACCCATTGTTAAATCAACAATCCCCACTCTTTTGCCCTCCTTGACCCATTTTAAAATACAGCCTCCAACACTAATTTCAGCGTCATCTGGGTGGGCACAAATGATTAAAACGTCTAATTGATTCATCTTACAAAGGTGCTTTGTTCTTTGTAAAAATAAAATAATTTTAATGCTTACTTTTGTAAAATGTTGATGTG
>CAYSEX010000019.1:15294-39455 GCA_964430305.1 uncultured Chryseobacterium sp. | reverse complement strand
AAAGTAACGAAAGAAAATGTAATTATGTTAATACATAATATCTTTTCGTAACGAATCATTTTTCTTCGCTCTATGCCAACAACGGATAGGGAATACCTTGAAAAAGTAGGTACGAAGATCAAGGCGCGACGGAAAAAACTAAACATGTCGCAAGCCGATTTGGCATACAAAATAGGTATGGACGTCCCCAACCTAAGTGTTATTGAAAACGGAAAATCAAATCCTCAAATACTTACCCTTCTCCGCATTGCTTCCGCCCTGGAAATGCAGCTGAATCAACTGCTTCCAAAACTAGACGCTCCTTCAACATTTCTTGAAACTCCAGGTGAATATACCCCACGCAAACATCACTAAATTTCACCACTTTAAGAGAGCTTTTCCACATTTCAATTTTCACCCTTTGCCTTTAACTATCTTCGTGAAATGATATCTGGTGAACACGAAAAAAAACTATTTCTTCTCGATGCATATGCGCTCATTTTTCGGGCATATTACGCATTCATTCGAACCCCTCGCATCAACAGCAAAGGCCTAAATACCGGCGCAATGTTCGGGTTTACGAATACCCTGTATGACATCATTAAAAACGAAAAACCAACGCACATTGCCGTAGCATTCGATGCCCCAGCTCAAACACTGCGCGAAATAGATTACGAAGCATACAAAGCCAATAGAGATGAAACGCCAGAAGACATCAAATTAGCCGTTCCATACATTCAACGCATTATTCAAGCCTTCAACATTCCCATGCTCATTGCACCCGGTTATGAAGCAGATGATATCATTGGAACCCTGGCCAAAAAAGCAGAAGAAAACGGCTTCACAACCTATATGATGACCAGCGATAAAGACTACGGTCAACTGGTTTCACCAAATATCTTTATCTACAAACCCGGATACCAAGGTGGCCCTGCCGAAATTCTTGGCGAAGCCGAAGTGTGCGAAAAATTTGGTATTCAAAATGTCTCTCAAGTTGTTGACCTACTGGGTATGATGGGCGACAGCGTAGACAACATTCCCGGCTTCCCTGGTATAGGTCAAAAAACAGCCGCCAAACTACTTGCCGAATATGGCAACATGGAAACGCTACTGGAAAATACCCATCAGCTCAAAGGAAAAATGAAAGAGAACATTGAGAACTTCAGAGATCAAGGTATTCTTTCAAAAAAATTAGCTACCATTCTTCTCGATGCACCCACGCCATTCAATGAAGAAGAACTCAAACTCACTGAGCTCAATAAAGATGCGCTGAGAGACGTTTTTGAAGATTTAG
This sequence comes from uncultured Chryseobacterium sp., assembly GCA_964430305.1. GTDB lineage: Bacteria > Bacteroidota > Bacteroidia > Flavobacteriales_D > Sanyastnellaceae > CAIZGX01. The sequence goes on along the minus strand of CAYSEX010000019.1, from coordinate 38,182 downwards.
AATTCAGACAACTTGCAAAACGCATTCTCAACGAAGAACCTGCCAACACCCCAACCGCTCCGCAAGACCTCTTCAGCAGCGCAGGTGAAGAAATAGCAACCGCTACCGATGAACCTAAAAAAACAATAGCTGATACTGAACACGAATACCATCTTGTTCAAAACGAAAATGAACTACAAGAACTTCTTACAAACCTGAATAACCATTCGGTTTTCGCTTTCGATACAGAAACTTCAGACCTAGATCCACACGCTGCTTTTTTGGTTGGACTCAGTTTTTCTACAGCAGCTCATACAGGATACTATGTGCCACTGTCAAGTAATTTCAATGAGGCACAGAAACAATTGCTTCCATTCCAATCGCTTTTCAATGACCCGTCAAAAACACTCATTGCGCAGAATTGGAAGTTTGATTATAAAATGATGAAAAAATATGGCATCGATATTCAAAACCAAATTTTCGATACCATGCTTGCCCATTATGTGCTTCATCCCGACGGAAAACATGGCATGGATGCTCTAAGCGAAAATTACTTGAACTATTCTCCCATAAGCATTGAAAAACTGATTGGAGCCAAAGGGAAAAATCAAAACTCCATGGCTCAACTTCCACCAGAAAGCATTTCAGACTACGCCGCAGAAGATGCCGACGTTACGTTTCAACTGGGTCAAATTTTCCAACCTGAATTGGAAAAAGAAGGCACGGCTCACGTACTTCAAAACATTGAAATTCCACTTATTCCTGTGCTAGCCAATATGGAGTGGGAAGGAATTCGCGTAGACAAAGACTTTTTAAATCAATACAGCACACAGCTTGGAGAAGAATTAAGCGTTTTAGAATCGAAAATCTTTGAACTCGCAGGTGAGCATTTCAACATTGATTCTCCCAAACAATTAGGTGTTGTACTTTTCGAAAAACTGAAAATCACAACCGAAGTTAAAAAAACCAAAACGGGTCAATACGGAACAGGTGAAGACGTGCTCAGCAAATACATCAAGAATCACGAAATTGTTCCACTCATTCTCGACTACCGCGAACTGCGAAAATTAAAAAGCACGTATGTAGACAGTCTTCCGAACATGATTAACCCTGCTACAGGAAGGGTACATACCAACTTCATGCAAGCGGTAGCTGCAACCGGAAGATTAAGCAGCAATCAACCCAATTTGCAGAACATTCCCATTCGCACCGAACGCGGAAAAGAAATTCGCAAGGCATTTATTGCACGCAATGAGGAACACCAACTGGTAAGCGCCGATTATTCGCAGGTTGAGTTGCGCATTATTGCTGCGTTAAGCGGAGATGCCAACATGATTGAAGCATTTCAACACGGAGAAGACATTCACAAGGCCACGGCTGCTAAAGTCTTCAACGTACCTATTGCAGAAGTTACAAAAGACATGCGAAGCAAAGCGAAAGCGGTAAACTTCGGAATTATATACGGTCAAGGTCCTTTCGGATTAGCGCAACAATTGGGTATTTCACGTACCGAGGCGAAACAAATCATTGATGCGTATTACACCCAATTTTCAGGATTAAAAACCTATCAGCAACAGGCCGTTGAACAGGCAAGAGCCAAAGGTTATGTGGAAACGGTTATGGGTCGAAGACGCTACTTACCAGATATTCAATCCTCAAACGCTGTAGTTCGCAGCTTCGCAGAACGCAACGCTGTAAACGCACCTATTCAAGGATCGGCAGCCGATATCATTAAACTTGCCATGGTGAAAATTCAAGACGCTTTGAAGACCAGTGGATTAAAATCAAAGATGGTACTTCAAGTGCATGATGAATTGCTTTTCGATGCACCTAAACCGGAATTAAACGCATTGTTTAACTTGGTGAAGAGAGAAATGGTCAACGCAGCAAACCTAGTTGTACCGTTAGAAGTTGAAATACAGGCAGGAAATAATTGGCTGGAGGCACATTAAAATCAGAAAAGAAATTCAAAAAAAAGTAACTATATTCGCAAGTATACGTTTACAAGCTCGACTAACACCCTGCAGTCTATGATCAAAAAATTACGCTCTCCCTTCGTTTTCATGGCATTGGCTATTGGAATCGTTGCATCTGTTGGATGCGGAGACAATCAAACCAACGACAAGAAAAATGGCCCTGCTTTGGAAGAAGGTGCGAAGCAACTTTCCAAAGAAGAAATGGATGCTTTCATGAAAAATCGTGAAGCGGCATTGAAGCAAATCTTCTTCTCTATTCCTGCGCCAATTGAAATGGCTGACATGATTAAAGATGCTGGTTTTGCATACAACAAAGACATTTTAAATTCAGTAGACAAAGCTGGCAATTACATTGACGAAGAATCGCGTTCCATTAACCTTGGAATTTATGCCGCTGATTTAAGTTATGCCACGGTATTCGATCAAAAACAAGAATCTGTAAATTACCTTGCTGCTACCAAATCACTGGCCGCTGCTTTGGGTATTGAAGGCGCTGTAGATGAGAAGTTCATGACACGTGTACAGAACAACCAAAACAACAAAGACTCTTTAATGACCTATGTTACCTTGGCTTATCAGAATGTAAATGCCTATTTAAAAGAAGGCCAACGTACAGATGTGAGCGCACTCATTATAGCAGGTGCCTGGGTTGAAACCTTGTATTTGTCTTCGCAGTACGCAGGTCAAAAAGGAGAAAAACAAATGCGTCAGCGAGTAGCAGAACAAGTGTATTCACTAGATCAATTGCTCAGCTACATGAATCTTTTCGGATCAAGTCAGCGTGTTAATAACATGAAGGCAGATTTAGAGAAAATGAAAACCATCTACAATGAAATTACTGTTGAAAAAGGTGAAACCACAGCAACTACCAACGGCAATGGAACAACCACCATTGGAAGCACTGGAAAAGTAACCATGTCAGACGCAACCCTTGCAAAAATTGCAACGGAAATCAAAACCATTCGAACCAAATACATTCAATAATACCCTAGAGAAATCATGAAAGCATTCAAACTCTTTTTCTTACTGCTCTTCTTGGTTCCATTGGCATCTCACTCACAATGCAGACCATTTACCAAGAACAAAGTATTACCAAAATTAAATGGGTATGTTCAGAATGACAGTTACAACGCGGCGCAATTGGCTCCTGGCGAAGAAGCTGAAGTCTTAATGACTTTCTTCGGTGGTCGTGATTACCGTCTGCTTGTTGTAGCACACCCCATTCTCGGCGAAGTTGAATTCACAGTAAATGATATCAATGGAAAAGCCGTGTACACCAATAAAGGTGCTCAGAACAAAGAACAATTTGATTTTCACATGGACAATACAGCCCAGCTTGTGGTGAAAATTAAAGTGCCGCCTGTAAAAGATGCCGTATACCAACACATTGGTTGCGTCTCAATCATGTCTGGTTTCAAACAATGAAATTAAGAACTGCCAATCGCTCTATAAACCGCTTCGTGAAGCGGTTTATTTTTGTGCTCTGCGTAACGTCTGTTGCATTTCATACTTCATCATGCAAAGAAGCCAACTCACAAGAAGAGTTGAAACATACCCAATTGCAAATTGAGAAGAATGAAGAGGAATACAAGCAAACACTTGAAAACGCAGCGTGCATAACCATTGCCAGTTGGAACATTGCCAATTTAGGGCAGTCAAAAGATGCAACTGAAATTCAAGTCATGGCGCAATCATTAAAAGACTTCGATATTGTGGCTGTGCAGGAAGTAGTGGCTTCAGCTCCGGGTCCACAAGCTGTGGCTAAACTTGATGACGCCTTGGACCGTACGGGAGCCAAATGGGATTATGTAATAAGCAATGAAACCGGAGGAACCGGCACCGAACGATATGCCTATTTCTACAAAACATCAAAAGTTTCTGTTGTAGGAAAACCCACACTGGCAAGCGATCTGGCATACAGCATAGACAGAGAACCGTTTTTGTGTGAATTCAAAACTGCCCAAGGAAATTTCTTTTTAGCCTCTTTGCATGCCGTACCTGAAAGTAAATTTCCAGAAACGGAAATACAGCAATTGCATATCCTAGATGAAAAATTCGAAGATAAAAATCTACTCATTATGGGAGACTTCAATTGCATTCATACCAACAACGCCTTTTCCAATCTGCGCAACAGGGGTATGAAAGAAACTTTTTTCCAAGAAAAGACCACCTTAAAAATGAAACCCAATGCCCAAGGCGAGTACAAAGCCAATTGCTTTGATAATATTTGGTACGAAGCAGATGAAATGACCGTGGGTCAGAAAGGGGTTGTTGATTTCACTTCATGTTGTGTAGATGTAGCCACAGCAAGAAAAATCTCAGACCATCTTCCGGTTTGGGCGTGTTTTACGTTGAAATAATTTTTGAGTCAGAAATTGACTCAATACGGCACTGCTACTGCCAATAAAAGCGCCTGCCAGCACATCTGTCGGATAATGAACTCCCAAGTACATACGCGAATATCCTATGCCGCACGCATAAGCATAAGCAGGAACAACAACATACCATTTTGGACAGGCCAATGCACAACTCGTAGCCCATTGAAACGCCGAACTTGTGTGTCCTGAGGGAAAAGATAAACTACCTGCTTCCGCTTTTTTATAAATTATATTTCCATGATCTACAAACGGCCGCGGACGCGCCACGCCATACTTCAACGCCATGGTAAATGCACCATTCAATGCAATGGACCCAACACTTTGTACTGCAAAATATTTCCAAGCCTCTTCTCTAGATTTCCACGCTATACCACCTGAAACAACTGGCGTAGAAAGCATCACATATGTAACACTGTTTGAGAATCCATGCATGAATGCATCACCTTGTTTTGGAGCGCTATTCATTCTATCTAAAAGTTGCAAATCCCAATTGGGTTGAGCAAAACTTAAAGCATAAAAAAACACCATTGGAATACAAATCCAATGGTGTTTCAATTTCAATGATTGCATTAATTTTCTGGTTTAATTGAAGCAGAAAGGTATTCTCTGTTCATTCTTGCAATGTTTTCAATGCTAATGCTCTTCGGGCATTGAACTTCACAAGCACCAATGTTACTGCAGTTTCCGAAGCCTTCAGCATCCATTTGCTTAACCATATTCAACACACGTTCTTTCCGCTCTGGATGTCCTTGTGGCAATAGAGCAAATTGAGAAACTTTAGCACTCACGAACAACATCGCAGAGCTATTCGGACAAGTCGCTACGCACGCACCACAACCAATGCAGGTTGCAGCATCGAATGACTTATCAGCATCTTCCTTCGGAACTGGAATGGCGTTCGCATCCATGGTTCTACCTGAAGTATTCACAGAAATAAAACCACCTGATTGAATGATTCTATCAAAGGCTGAGCGGTCAACCATTAAGTCTTTAATCACAGGGAAGCCTTCACTGCGCCATGGCTCAATGTAAATGGTATCTCCATCTTTAAAAGAACGCATGTGTAACTGACAAGTAGTTACTCCTCTATTCGGACCATGAGCCTCTCCGTTAATGAACATGCTGCACATACCACAAATACCTTCTCTACAGTCATGATCGAAAGCAACAGGGTCTTTCCCTTCGCGAATAAGCTTATCATTCAACACGTCTATCATTTCCAAAAAAGACATGTCTGGTGAAACACCGCCAAGGGTGTAAGTTTCCATTTTTCCCGAAGCATTTGTGTTCGGTTGACGCCAAATTTTTAGCGTTAAGTTCATGTTTCCGTTACTCATGGCTTATTTGTATGATCGTTGTTGAACTTTGATATTTTCGTAAACTAAAGACTCTTTATTCAAAACAGGTTTGCTTGGATCACCTGAAAATTCCCAAGCAGAAACAAAATTGAAGACATCATCTTGACGAAGCGCCTCACCATCTTCGGTTTGATACTCTTCTCTGAAGTGACCGCCGCATGATTCATTTCTTTCCAAAGCATCTTGACACATCAATTCTCCAAGCTCAAGGAAATCAGCAACACGGGCGGCTTTCTCTAACTCAGGATTCATGCCTTGCATAGATCCCGGAACTTTTACGCTTGCATAAAACTCATCGCGTAATTTGCGGATTTCTGCAATTGCAAATTCCAACCCTTCTTTGTTTCGTCCCATTCCGCAATAATCCCACATGAACTTACCTAGTTTTTTGTGGAAGTAATCTACGGGTTGAGTTCCGTTTGTTTTGAAGAATCCTTCCAATCTATCGCGAACTGCCTTTTCAGCTTCATCGAATTCAGCGGTGTTTGTTGGAATAGCTCCGGTACGAATTTCATCGGCTAAATAATTACCAATGGTGTAAGGAAGAACGAAGTATCCATCGGCCAAACCCTGCATCAACGCAGAGGCACCTAATCTGTTCGCTCCGTGATCAGAGAAGTTTGCTTCACCGGCAGCGTAGCAACCTTCAACAGTGGTCATTAATTCGTAATCTACCCACAACCCACCCATGGTGTAGTGAACAGCAGGATAAATCATCATAGGTGTTTCGTACGGATTTTCAGCTACAATTTGCTCGTACATCTGAAACAAGTTTCCATATTTCTTCTCTACTACTTCTTTACCTAGGTTACGTATTTCATCTTCAGAGGCGTTGTGCATACCACGAATGGTAGCTTCTGTTTTACCGTAACGCATAATGGCTGAAGAAAAATCTAGATAAACCGCTTCGCCCGTGGCATTCACCCCGAAACCAGCATCGCAACGTTCTTTAGCCGCGCGAGATGCCACGTCTCTTGGAACTAAATTTCCAAAAGCCGGGTATCTTCTCTCTAAGTAATAATCTCTTCGATCTTCAGCAAGATCTGTTGGTTTCAATTTCTTCGCACGAATAGCTTCGGCATCTTCCTTGAATTTTGGAACCCAAATTCTACCGTCATTTCTCAACGATTCTGACATCAAAGTCAATTTCGATTGGTGATCTCCGCTCACTGGAATGCACGTTGGGTGAATTTGTGTAAAGCATGGATTTGCGAAAGCTGCTCCTCTGCGGTGTGCTCTCCAAGCGGCTGTTACATTTGAACCCATGGCATTGGTTGAAAGGAAGAAAACGTTTCCGTATCCACCTGTACACAAGACAACGGCGTGAGCTCCGTGTCTTTCCAATTCACCTGTAACTAAATTTCTAGCGATGATACCTCTTGCTTTGCCGTTAACAACAACCAAATCAAGCATTTCATGTCTGTTCAATAACTGCACATTTCCTTTACCAATTTGGCGGCTTAGTGCACTATAAGCTCCCAATAACAGTTGCTGACCTGTTTGCCCCTTCGCATAAAAGGTTCTAGAAACTTGCGTTCCACCGAAAGAGCGGTTATCTAATAATCCGCCGTAATCACGCGCGAAAGGAACACCTTGAGCAACGCATTGGTCAATGATATTTGCGCTAACTTCTGCCAAGCGGTGTACGTTCGCTTCGCGAGCGCGGTAGTCGCCACCCTTAATGGTATCATAAAACAAACGGTAAACGCTGTCACCGTCGTTCATATAATTCTTCGCTGCATTGATACCTCCTTGCGCTGCAATGGAGTGCGCTCTACGCGGAGAATCTTGAAAACAAAGTGCTTTTACTTTGTATCCCATTTCTGCCAACGACGCGGCTGCTGAGGCTCCGGCTAGACCCGTACCAACAACAATAATATCAATATTTCTTTTGTTCGCTGGATTCACCAATCGAACACTTCCTTTGTACTTGGTCCACTTCTGATCGAGTGGTCCGTCTGGAATTTTTGCTTCTAATTTCATTGTATTCAAAATTTAGAAATTAATGCACCCAACCCAAGAACATTGCAATGGGCATGGAAGCGAATAAAACAGAAATGACTATGGCGAAAACTGAACCTGACAATTCAATGGCTGCGGCGTAGCGGCTGTAATTCCATCCTAAAGATTGGAATGCGCTTCTGAAACCATGAAATAAATGCCAGAACAGTGAAAAACATCCAAGGACATAAACAACCACAGCGAAAGGATTCTTGAAAACTTCTACCATTTCCAAAAACAGATTTTCCATCATTACACCACCTACTTTCACCTCGGCTGGAGAAACAGACAAATGCGTAACACGTGTTTTCAACCAAAAATCTTTGAGGTGAATGACCAAGAAAATAAGAATTAAAGTTCCAAGCAAAGCCATGCTTCTGGAATACCATGAGCTACTTGCAGACGCTTTTTCATATTGATATTTCACCGGTCGTGCTTTTCTATTTTGGAAATAGAGCATTAATCCGTCAACAATGTGCACAATTAGACCTAGAAACAATCCAATTTCCATGGTGCGAACAATGAGATTCGTAGCCATGAAATGCGCCCAGGTGTTGAACGTTTCACCGCTGTCATTGAAGAAAATCATGGCGTTAATACCGGCGTGCACAATAAGGAATGTGATTAAGAACAATCCTGTTCCCGCCATCCAATATTTTTTGACTAAAGATGATTTAAAAAGCCCCATAGTTTTTTTGGTTTTTAGCTTGGCAAAAATACATTGCAAAAGTCTTTAACACACCACAAAAAAATGATTTAAAACGAATTCAAATAAACAATCTCCATTGAATAAACACGCTTCTTTTTACAATGTTTTATGCTAGGGGCCAATCTCAAACAAAAAGCCCCGCATGTGCGGGGCTTTTAATTCATTAACGGTTACAATTATGACAACGTAAAGCGTTCGAAACCGACAACTTTCAAGTCAGCGTCTGAATTTTTTACATACTGAGCTACTGTTAATTTGCTGTCCTTGATAAACTCTTGGTTAACCAAAGTTGTTTCTTTGAACCACTTGTTCAAACGACCCATTGCAATTTTCTCAGCCATGTCAGCAGGTTTGCCTTCATTGATTGCCAATTCTTTTCCAATTTCAATTTCCTTTTGCTTCAATTCTTCAGGTACAGAAGTCTCATCTAAAGCAACTGGAGCCATTGCAGCTACTTGCATAGCCACATCTTTGGCTACCTCGTCACTTGCATTTTTGTTGAAACCAACTACAGAAGCCAATTTGTTACCTGGGTGGTTGTAACAGAAAACGAATCCTGCATCAACAACTCCAACTTTAGACAAATCGATTTTTTCTCCGATTTTTCCAATTTCCTCTGTAATCTTATCTGCAATAGTAAGTTCAGTTCCTGGGAAATTCAATGCCTTCACCGCTTCAACTGAGGTTGCATTGTTTTCAATGGCTGCGTTCAAGATGGTTTCAGCCACTGTTCCGAAATCAGCATTCTTTGCCACGAAGTCAGTTTCACAATTCAATACAATCATGTATCCTTTTGTGTTGTCAGCAGTAGCTTTGGCTAAAATCAAACCTTCAGTTGCATCGCGATCTCCGCGGCTTGCAGCCACTTTTTGACCTTTTTTACGAAGCAATTCAACTGCTTTATCAAAATCACCTTCCGCTTCTACCAATGCTTTTTTGCAATCCATCATACCCGCACCAGTCATGGTACGAAGTTTATTTACATCTGATGCTGTAATATTCATTTTTCTAAGTATAAAAAATTAACCTTGAACTTTTCTACGACGTGTACCTGGCTTCTTTTCAACTGGTTTGTCAGCAGCTGGAGCAGCATCGTCATTTTTATCCTTTTCAACCTTACGTTCTGCAAGACCTTCAGCGATAGCCTCAATAGCTACATCTAAGATTTTGCTGATAGATTTCGTTGCATCGTCATTCGATGGGATAGCGAAATCAATCTTGCGCGGATCGCTGTTCGTGTCAACCATTGCGAACACTGGAATACCTAGACGCTTCGCTTCGGCAACCGCAATGTGTTCTTTCATTACATCAATAACAAACAATGCTGCAGGCACACGATTCATGTCTGCAATAGAACCTAAGTTCTTGTTCATTTTGGTGTAAGTACGCGTTAATTGAAGACGCTCACGCTTGCTCATGGTAGCAGCGGTTCCGTCTGCTTCCATTTTCTCAATGCTATTCATCTTACGTACCGCCTTACGAATGGTAACGAAATTCGTTAACATTCCACCTGGCCAACGCTCAACTACGAAAGGCATTCCAATAGCGCTTACTTTTTCAGCAACAATATCTTTTGCTTGCTTCTTCGTAGCTACGAATAAAATTTTCTTTCCTGATTTTGCAATTTGACGCATTGCGTTGCAAGCTTCTTCAAGCTTTACAACGGTTTTGTTCAAATCAATGATGTGAATCCCTTTCTTCTCACCGAAGATATAAGGAGCCATGTTTGGATTCCACTTGCGGCTAAGGTGACCAAAATGTACACCCGCATCAAGCAACTCTTCAAAAGTAACTTTTGCCATTTTATTTATTTTTCTTGTTTACGTTCGCTTTAGTGTCAATCCCAAAGTAGCCAGTACAAACTGAGTCTTTGAAATTTGGATGCTAAACAAGCCCAAAAAGAGCCTCTTCGCGTATTAACGCTTAGAGAACTGGAAGCGACGACGTGCCTTACGCTGACCGAACTTCTTACGTTCAACCATACGTGGATCACGTGTTGTTAATCCTTCAGCTTTCAATGCTGACTTCCATTCTGGGTTTATTTCAATCAATGCTTTAGAAAGTGCCAAACGAAGCGCTTCCGCTTGTCCAGTAATTCCACCACCATCTATGTTCGCTTTAAAATCATACTTCCCTTCGTTACCAGTCAATGCGAATGCTTGATTCACACGGTATTGTAACATCATTGTTGGGAAATAATCTTTGAAATCTTTTCCGTTTACAACAAAACTTCCAGATCCTTCTGAAAGATAAACACGAGCTACAGCGGTCTTACGACGACCAGAAGTATTGGTATATTGAGTAGTTGCCATTGACTAAATTATCCTTTTAAAGTATATGATTGTGGTTGTTGAGCTTCTTGCTTGTGTTCAGAACCTGCATATACATACAAGTTTCTGAAAACGGCACGACCCAGACGATTTTTTGGAAGCATTCCGCGAACAGCCATTTCTATCATGGCCGTTGGATGCTTGGCCATCATTTCCTTTGGTGTAGCAAAACGTTGACCACCTGGATACCCTGTGTATCTTACATACACTTTCTCATCCCACTTATTTCCTGTTAATGCTACCTTCTCTGCATTGATAACCACTACGTAGTCACCACAATCTGCGTGAGGAGTGAACAAAGGCTTGTGCTTTCCACGAAGTAAAGATGCCACTTCACTCGCAATACGACCTAAATTTTTTCCTGTAGCATCAACCAATAACCACTGCTTGTCTGCGGTCTCTTTGTTGGCTGATACGGTTTTGTAACTCAAAGTATCCATTTTAATCTGCTTCTAATAAACTCGTTTCCCTAAAATTTGGGGGTGCGAAAATACAATTCTTTTTTTATTCTACAAACACTTTTCAACATTTCTTTTCTGAAAACCACTTTTTTTCCTCTTTTTTCAATTTAGAGAATCAACATGGCATCTCCGTAACAGAAAAACCGATATTTTTTCTTTATCGCCTCTTTGTAAGCTTCCATCACCAAATCATATCCTCCAAAAGCAGTGGTCATCATTAAAAGAACACTTTGTGGCTCATGGAAATTTGTAATTAAGCTATCTGCAATTTGAAAATCATACGGAGGGAAAATGAATTTGCTTGCCCAACCATCAAAAGACTTCAATGTATTGTTGGTACCAACACTGCTTTCAAAGGCACGCAATACGGTAGTTCCAACAGCACACACACGTTTGCCATTGGCGCGCGCATCATTCACCAGATTTGCTGTAACATCGGGAATAATCAACTGCTCACTATCTGTTTTGTGCTTCGTTAAATCTTCCACTTCTACCGTTCTGAAAGTTCCCAAACCAATATGCAAGGTTAATTCTGCCATGTGAATTCCGGCAATCTCTAAACGCTTTGACAAATGCTTCGAGAAGTGAAGCCCCGCTGTTGGCGCTGCTACTGCGCCCTCGTGCTTCGCATAAATGGTCTGATACCATTCAGCATCTTCGGCTTGTACCGGACGTTCAATGTATTTTGGTAGAGGTGTTTCACCCAAACTATAAACCAACTTCTTGAATTCTTCATGCGGTCCATCATACAAAAAGCGAAGTGTTCTTCCACGCGATGTAGTATTGTCTATAACCTCGGCCACCAATTCATCATTCTCACCGAAATACAATTTATTACCAATACGTATTTTTCTTGCCGGATCAACAACGGTGTCCCACAACAAACTCTTGTCATTCAATTCGCGTAGCAAAAAAACTTCTATCATGCTACCTGTTTTCTCCTTATTACCATACATACGTGCAGGGAAAACCTTGGTGTTGTTGTTTACCATAACATCACCCTCTGAGAAATACTCGAGAATATCTTTGAATTTCTTGTGTTCAATTTTTCCTGAATCACGATGCAACACCATTAGCTTCGCATCATCTCTGTGCGGTAGTGGTTGTTGAGCAATTAATTCTTTGGGAAGTTCGTACTTGAACTGACCCAGTTTCATGGTGGAAATCAATGTGTTCTGTTTTTAGTGGGGGGCGAAAGTACGAAATCAGAAGGCCTTTGTAAAGACCTTTTTAACTGAGTCATCACTAAAGTGTTCATTTACAGAACTATAAGTCGGGAAAAAATGTTCTACCCAAGCCTTGGGGGTCAACGCATCTTCCACCCGAAAAGGCAAACTCTGAGTTCTTCTGAGACTCCACAGATAAGCACCAAAACCACCACGTTCGCCGAAATCATTCGCCAATGAGCGAATGTAAGTTCCTTTAGAACATCTAATTTTAAAGTTTACCCGATTTCCCTGCAGTTCCGAAAGTTCGAATTCGAATACTTCAATGCGATGCAATTTAATTTCTACCTGCTCCTCTTTTCGGGCAAATTCATAAGCACGTTTTCCATCTATTTGCTTGGCAGAATAAACCGGTGCGCGCTGCTCCTGAACACCAAGAAAAGAATTAGCCAATGCTTGAAGTTGATTTAGATTATATTCGAACGTTCCTTCTTTGGCAACAGGCAATGTCTCCCTGTCGAAACTCGGTGTTGTAAATCCCAGCTCCATGGTACCTGTATATTCCTTCTCACCATCTTGCCATTGCGATATGGATTTGGTCATTTTACCGGTGCATACCACCAATAAGCCAGTAGCCAGCGGATCAAGTGTTCCAGCATGACCAATCTTAAACTTTGGGAAACGTCCTTCACTGCGCAATATCCATTTCAATTTTCCCACCACATCAAAACTGGTCCAATTTAAAGGTTTGTCAACCAGTAAAACGGATCCCTCAAGAACCTCGTCGAGCGTGGGTTTATGGATAGGGGTACTCATGATTCTTGAGCTAACAATTCTGCTGCAGCTTGCAGGGTTGCTTGACTGGAATTCTTCCCTCCTAGCATGAGCGCAATTTCATCTCTTCGTTCATTGCCCTTCAACTCTATCAATTCACTCAGGGTGGTGCCATCTAAAACATGTTTACGAACAGAGAATTGCTGCTCTGCCTTGGAGGCAATTTGCGGCAAATGGGAGATGGCAATTAACTGCATTTGCTGGCTCATCTCTTTCAATAATTTTCCAATTGCATTTCCTGTTTCACCGCCAACACCTTGATCAATTTCATCTAAAATGAGAACCGGCATTTGATTCAATTTTGCCGTAGCCGCTTTAATTGCGAGCATAACTCTGGAAAGTTCGCCGCCACTTGCAACGGCTTTGAGTTGTTCAAACGGTTGTCCAACATTGGCGCTAAACATGAATTCAAATTCATCTAAACCATGTATACTCAATTCAGCACTTTCGCGCATAACAATCTGAAACTTGGCGTGTTCCAAATTTAATTTTGAAAACGATTCTGCAATGGATTTTTCAGCACGCTTCACCCCCAACATACGTTGTTGAGAAAGTACCTTCGCCTGACCTTCACAATGCTTTTGAAGTTGCTGAATTTCTTCTGTCAATGTTTGAAGTTTCAACTCCAACTCTTCAGAAGCGTGACTTTCCGCTTCAAGTTTATCGGATACAGCCATGAGTTCAGAGACAGATTGCACATGATGCTTTCGAAACATTTTGTATAGAAAACTCAACTGATCTTCAATTCTTTGGCGTTCTTCCGGATTCAACTGTGTGTTTGAAGCAAATGCAGCAATGTCAGCATTTAGCTCTTGCAATTCCAGGTGAATCTGTTCCATGCGAAGAGCAAATTCCTCCATCGATTTCGATTTAACACTTAGTTTAGAAAGTTGATTTTTCCAGTGTTTTAATCGCATTAAAACCGACTCATCACTTTCATCTACATCAAATTGAAACTGACCCAATGACTCTAGAACTTCTCCGGCATTTTCTTGTTCACTCAAAACAGTTTCAAGCTGCGTTTGATTCCAATCTGCAAAGTCGAATTCTTGCAGTTCATTCAATTGGAAATTTCTATAATCTTCAGACGCCTTTTGTTCTTGCAATTGAGCTTGCAATTCAGCGTTTTGCTTTTTAAGTTGTTGCAAACTCAAAAACTGTTTTTTGTACTCGGAGGAAATGTCTGTACAAGATGAAAACGCATCAATCATTTCATAACGAAAGTCTTTGCGGAACAACAAGGCGTTTTCATGTTGCGAATGCAAATCAACCAATTGCTCGGTGAGTGCTTTCAAAACACTCAGATTTACGGGGGTGTCATTGATAAAGGCTCTGCTTTTTCCGTTTTTTGTTATTTCTCTGCGAATGACACATTCAGAGGAATAGTCTAGATCATGAAGTTCAAAAAACCGAATGAATTCTTCGCCCTTCACCTCGAAAACCGCTTCCACAGCACATTTTTCCTGACCCACGCGAATGGATTTCACATCGGCACGTTCACCCATGAGCAAACCGAAGGCATCGAGTAAAATGGATTTACCGCTTCCCGTTTCACCAGTTATTGCTACAAATCCCTTCCTCAGAGATACCTCTAAAGAGGTGATGAGCACGTAATTCTGTATTCTTAATTGCTTAAGCATGCCCCGAAATTAAGGCGCAATTCTTTTTGACAAAAAGAAAGTTATACGCAACCTATGGCTGTATGATCTTCTCGTATTTAGCTATGTTTCCTGGATCAATACGTTTGCACAAGTCAACTACAGCGTTCTTCTGATCAGGCTTTAATGGTTTGAAAATACTCACCACTTCATCTGCTTTGGCGTAAAAAAACACCTGCATATTGTAAGAAGATGGTTTTACCTTGTGAACATTGTTTAATAGCATGAGTGCATCTGCCACATTTTTTAAACCGGTAGCGCGTTCGGTATACATTTTATCTAATCCTTGACGGTGATACATGTAATTGGCCTCTCGCATAGGACTGAACTGTTGTGTAAGAATATTTTCAATTAGCCAGTACCTGTTTTGCTGACCTTTTTCATTTGATCTCCAACCGCTTTCAGGTGCATTCTGCGCATTCGAGATAATGGTTTGACACGTTAGAAAATAATCTGTACCACCCTCTTTAGAAAAAGAATCATAATCCATTCCCAAAAGGTAATAGGCATAGAAGGCAAGAACGGAAGATAAGTTATCTCTGTGCTGATCATTCGACCATTGGATCTGTGAATTCTCTTGAAACGTAAATTCGAAATCTCTATCGTTAACAGAAACTAAAGGTGTTTTATAATCTGAATTGTACACTGGTCTGCTTGACCCCACTTGAATAGATCCTTTGAACTGGCGTTGATTTACTTGTTGTTCAATGGTAATTTGCATGGTGCAGGGAATACGCTCATCTTGAGTCCAAGTATCTTTTGACCATTTTCTGCCGTTAATAAATTCCTCTATGGTGCGTTCCATGGTTTGAAAAACTTCTGGACCAGATACCATTACTTGAGGTTTAATTACCGTGACATTGCAGTTCAGTTCTTGTGCGAAGACAAAAGACTGAAAGCAAGTAAAGAGAAATAATAATCTAAATTTCATAAACCGTGTTGAATGAGTTCTTCGACCAGACGCGAAGCCAACTCATTTTTCTGCATTAAAGGTAATTTTTTTTCGGTTCCATTTTGAAAAAACACATGAACTTGATTTTCATCTGATCCGAAATGAACTCCATCTGAACGCAAAGAATTTAAAATGATTGCGTCGGCATTTTTTCGCTCCAATTTTAATTTGGCATTCTTCTCTTCGTTCTCTGTTTCTAGCGCAAAACAAATAAGACGCTGCTCATTCGTTTTCATTGCACCCAAGGTCTTGGCAATATCCTCTGTGGGCTCTAAATGAAGCTGAAGATCTGCCTCAGACTTTTTTACTTTCTCCTTAGCAATTGTAGCGGGTCTATAGTCTGCAACTGCCGCTGCAAGTATGGCCCAATGTGCTTTCAAAAATTCTGACTTGCATGCTTGAGCCATTTCCGTAGCACTTTCCACACGAATACATTGAATGCCCTCATTGGGAGTCAGGTGAGTTGGACCAAGAACTAAAGTGACTTCTGCACCTAAATCAAGACATGCATTGGCAAGCGCAATACCCATTTTTCCACTTGATCTATTGCCAATGAATCTTACCGGATCTATGGCTTCATACGTTGGGCCTGCATTGATCAGTATTTTTTTGCCTTTAAGAATGGGGTTCGGATGGAAATATTCTTCCAATTGCGCAATAATTTCTTCCGGCTCTGCCAATCTTCCTTCTCCCACTAATCCGCTAGCGAGCTCTCCATAGCCCGATTCGAAAATGCGATACCCTCGTGATTTTAGGGTTGCTAAATTTGCTTGTGTTCCGTCATGCAGCATCATGTCGTGATCCATAGCTGGAGCAAAGAAAATGGGACATTGCGCACTCATGAGCACAGCCATGAGCACGTTGTCGCAGGTTCCTGAAACAAATTTGGCTAATGTATTCGCTGTAGCGGGAACAACTAAAATAACGTCGGCCCACAAGGCCATATCTACGTGGTTATTCCATGAACCATCTGCTTCATTTGAAACAAAATCGGAGATAATTGGGTGTTTTGATAGCGTGGCAAAACTCAAAGGTTGAATGAACTGCAAAGCTCCCTTCGACATCACCACCCGAACATGGGCGCCAGACTTCACTAGAAGTCTAGTTAGGAATAGCGCTTTGTAGGCGCTAATGGATCCGGTTACGGCAATGATTATCTTTTTACCCTTTAACATGGTGTGGAAACAAACTTGAAAAAAAATGCCCCGAGAGGGGCATTTTTAATGGTATGTGTTCAATTAATTTTCTGCGTCTGGATAACGGTGAAATACTTTTCCCTCTTCCAATTCTTGAATTGCAATACTATGAGGTTTTGGTAGGCGCTCGTAGTGACGAGAAATCTCAATCTGCTCACGATTTTCAAATACTTCTTCCAAGTTATCTTGGTTGCTACCAAACTCTTCTAATTTCTGATTCAATTCCTCTTTCATTTCACGAGAAATTTGACTAGAACGTTTTGAAAGCAAAACAATGGTCTCAAATAAATTTCCGTCAACCTTATCATAAAGGTCATTGGTGTTTCTGGTAACCGTTGTTTTAGCTGCTGTAGAGTTTTTGTAATTGCTCATAATCTCATTGTTTACTTAGTTGCTCAACCCAATTCAAGCTTTTTTCATTGAACTTATCTAACTCATTCAAATACTTGCTTTTGGGAAAAGCGGACACAAAGGTAATATAAGATTCAATAGTTTCTCTAAAACGGTCTAATTTCTTCGAATCTACACTTCCATCGGCCAATAAATACTTACTTTTTATTATTAAATACATGGCCTCTTCTTTGAATTTTGACTGTGGATATGCCTTTATGAATTCTTGAAGAGCGTATGTAGCCGCCTTGTATTTCTCTGTTTTTACATACAAGCTAGCCACTTCAAAATCTTTCTTTTCCACTTTAAAATTTAAGATTTCAACAAGCTTATTCGCCGAGTCACGAAGACTGCTTGTTGGATATTGATCCAAGAAATATTGGAATTCATCAATGGCAACTTGTGAATCTAATTGATCCAATGAGTAGTTCGGGGAAAGCTGATAACTGCTCATTGCTGCCATAAAAAGGCATTCTTCAGAGCGTTTCGACCCTTTGAACGATTTCGCATACGCCTTGAAATAATAATTAGCAGAATAATAATCTTTCAGTCCATAATTGGTTTTTGCGAAGTAGTAATACACTTCTTCTGCCTCTTGTTTTCCTCGGGTGAGTCCTACCAATTCCTCGAACATAGGAAGGGCTTTGTAGTATTCACCGTCTTCGTAATACTGTTTGGCTGAAGCTAATTTTTTTACTGGATCCGTTTCTTTCACCGCCTTGCCGTATTCTGTGCATGCGTGCAGCAGCAGAGCGCAGGATAAAAAAAACAACACTTTTCCTTTCATGCGGTCAAAAGTACATTTATTTCCTGAAAAAGCGTGCTTATGTCACAACTCAATGTTCACAACTCATGCGGTTTTTAAAAGGGAAAGAAGAAGGTAAACCATTCGATTTCTTATTTTTGTTGAAGATTTAAAACGATTTCAAGTGGATATTTTCGAAAAAATTAAAAACAATCGCGGGCCTTTAGGGCAGCACAGTAAAGAATCTCATGGCTACTTCACGTTTCCAAAATTGGAGGGTGAGATTGCTGCACACATGACCTTTCGCGGTAAGCCCGTGCTTACTTGGAGTTTAAATAATTATTTGGGACTAGCAAATCATCCAGATGTTCGCAAGGCCGATGCTGATGCGGCTGCAACATGGGGACTTGCTTATCCAATGGGCGCTCGAATGATGTCTGGTCAAACCAAATATCATGAGCAACTGGAACAAGAACTTGCTGCTTTCATGCAGAAAGAAGATGCTTTTTTGTTGAACTACGGTTACCAAGGATGCATGTCGGCCATTGAGGCCTTGTTGGGTAGAAATGATGTTGTAGTGTATGATTCGGAGTGCCATGCGTGTATGATTGATGGTATTCGTTTGCATCACGGAAAGCGTTTTGTTTTCCAGCACAATGACATGGACAGTTTTGAGAAAATGTTGAATCACGCCAAACGCATTACAGATCAGTCAGGGGGTGGAATTCTGGTTTTAACAGAAGGTGTATTTGGAATGGCTGGAGACCAAGGCAAAATCAAAGAAATTGCAGCTTTCAAAAAGCAAATTCCATTTCGTTTGTTTGTTGATGATGCGCACGGTTTTGGTTCAATTGGAGAAAACGGAAGAGGTGCGGGAGATTTCCAAGGAGTGCAGGATCAAATCGATGTTTATTTTGGAACATTCGCTAAGGCAATGGCTACAGTTGGTGCTTTCGTTGCCTCTGAAGAACATGTGATTGAATTTTTAAGATACAACATGCGTTCACAAACCTTCGCAAAGGCCCTTCCTATGCCAATTGTTATTGGTGCTTTGAAGCGTTTGGAAATGATTCGTACCATGCCCGAATTACAAGAAGGGCTTTGGAGCATTGCTAGAGCGCTACAAAGTGGCTTGAAAGATGCTGGATTTGATATTGGTCACACCAACTCTGTAGTTACCCCTGTTTTCTTGAAAGGATCATTGGGAGAGGCTACGAATGTAACTTTAGACTTACGAGAAACTTACGGAATATTCTGCTCAATAGTTGTTTACCCCGTTGTACCAAAAGATGTGATCATGTTACGCTTGATTCCAACCGTAGTGCACACTTTAGAGGATGTGAACTATACCATTGACAGCTTCAAAAAGGTTCGTGAGAAGCTTGAAGCTGGTGCGTACAAGGCAGAAAAGATTGCTGCATGGAGTTAATTTTATTTCAATCAATACGCGAAAAAATTGCACTATTGCACTATAAAATCTAATTCATGAAAAAGAAAATTGTTCTTATACTCTCTTCGGCCTTCTTAGTATTTACTTTTTTTGCTGGAATTCTTACCGATAACGGCAAAGCCGGTACTACAGGTTCACCAGGAGAAAACAATTGCACTCAATGTCATGATTCATTCGGGGCAAATACAGGAACTGGGAGTGTTACCATAACTTCAAATATGACCAACTGGGAGTATGTTCCAGGCCAGACGTATCAGGTATCCGTAACAGTTGCTCAAAGCAACGTAAGTTTATTTGGATTGGGATTTGAGGCTTTACAAAGCTCAGGAGCCAACGCAGGAACATTGACTCCGGGAACAGGAACCCAAATAAAAAATGCATTGGTTGGTGGCAACCAGCGAGCGAATATTGTACACACTTTGAATGGTGGCGCTAGCGCGAACACACATACCTTCAGCTTTACCTGGACCGCTCCAAGCACCAACGTAGGTGCTATCACCTTCTATGCAGCAGGAAACGCAACCAACAACAACGGATCTGATACAGGTGATCGCGTTTATACCGCATCACAGGTTGTAAATCCTTCAACCGTTGGAATTGAAGAAGATGAGCTCATGAATGCCTTTCTAAGTGCTTATCCGAATCCGTTCAATACAACATTAAACGTACAATTCAGCCTAAAAAATAATGCGAAAGTGCAACTCAATGTTATGGATTTAACCGGTAAAGTTGTAGCCACTGAAAGTATGAATAAAGCAAGCGGAATACACAACGAATCACTTGATGTATCTGGTCTCAGCAACGGGCTATATATTGTCTCAATTACCTTAGATGGTAAGGTTTTATCTAGCCAGCGTGTTGTGAAAAAATAAAAGCATTTCAACAAAAAAGCCTTCCAATTTGGAAGGCTTTTTTTATTCCCAATTCTTTTACATAAACATCAATGTAGGCTCTTCTAGCATAGACTTCAATGTCTGAAGAAATGCTGCACCGCTCGCCCCGTCAACCACACGGTGGTCGCAACTCAATGTAAGTTTCATGGTATGTCCGGCTACAACTTGACCATCCTTCACCACAGGAACTTCTCGAATTGCTCCTACTGCTAGAATACAAGCGTCTGGTGGATTAATGATTGCCGTGAATTCTTCAATTCCAAACATTCCCAAATTTGATATTGTGAAAGTGTTGCCTTCCCAATCTGAGGGTTGCAACTTCTTTGATTTCGCTTTTTCCACAAACTGCTTCACTTCGGCATTGATTTGAGATAGCGATTTGGTATCTGCAAATCGAACCACAGGAACCAATAGACCCTCGTCAACAGCCACTGCCACGCCCATGTGCACGTGTTGGTTGTATCTAATAGTATCACCTAACCAAGAAGAATTCACTTTGGGGTGTTGTTTCAATGCTACTGATGTAGCTTTAATTACCATGTCATTGAAAGAAACCTTTGTTCCTTTTGCAGCATTGATAGCTGCTCTGGCTTCAACTGCACGGCCCATATTCACTTCCATTGTTAAATAGAAATGTGGTGCTGAAAACTTACTTTCGGCAAGTCTTCTCGCAATGGTTTTGCGCATTTGAGTTACAGGCTCTTCATGGAATTGCTCTACTTGGCTTGTACTTGTAGCCACGGCTCCGGCTACGAAAGCGTCTACATCACGTTTTACAATTCTTCCGCCATCACCTGAACCAGGTATGTATTCCAGTGGAAGTCCTTTGTCTTCCGCTAATTTCTTGGCAAGTGGACTCACCTTCATACGCCCGTCATTAACAGGCTTCGGGGCAGAGCTCGCTACAATTTGCTGTGCTCGCTTCGCTGCTTGAGGTTCCGCTTTTGCTACGGGTTTTTCTTCTTTAATTGGGGCTGCCGGAGCTTGTTGAGTCACCTCAGTAACCACGGGTGCTGCTTCCCCAGAAAGTAAAGAAGAAATGTCTTCACCCTCTTTTCCAAATACAGCCAATAAAGCATCTACGGCAACGGTTTTACCTTGTTCCACTCCAATGTGAAGCAAGATTCCATCAACATAAGATTCAAATTCCATGGTCGCCTTGTCGGTTTCAATTTCAGCCAACAATTCACCACTTTTCACTTTATCACCAACCTTTTTGTGCCAAGCGGCAACCGTTCCTTCGGTCATGGTATCGCTTAACTTGGGCATTCTTACAATTTCAGCCATTGCTCTTCTTTATTAATTAATCCATGATGTACGGATAGTCATCATGCGAATAAACGTCTTTGTAAATTTCTTCTTTTTCAGGTAGTGGAGAGTTTTCTGCAAATTCTACAGACTCTTGAACCACTTGTTTCACTTCTTCTTCAACCGCTTCAATGTCTTTTTCTGTCATCCATTTGTTTTCACGAATAACACGAAGTACGTGTTCTATTGGGTCTTTCTCTTGGTACTCTTGAACCTCCTCTTTGGTTCTGTACTTCTGGGGGTCAGACATGGAGTGACCTTTGTATCTGTATGTTTCAATATTCAACAACGTTGGACCCTCACCGTTTCTTCCTCTGGCAACTGCGCGATCAAAAGCCTCAGTAACCGCTTCTGGACTCATTCCATCTACTGTTTCAGATGGCATGTCATAACTCAATCCAAGTTTTGAAAGATCTGTTACGTTCGACGTTCTTTCAATAGAAGTTCCCATAGCATATTGGTTGTTTTCAACCACGAAAATGCAAGGAATTTTCCACGTCATAGCCATATTAAACGTTTCGTGCAATGCTCCTTGTCTTGCTGCACCATCGCCAAAGAAACAAACGGTTACGTGCTTTTCACCGCGGTACATATCAGCAAAAGCAATACCTGCTCCCATTGGAATCTGTGCCCCAACAATACCATGTCCACCAAAAAGATTACGCTCTTTGTCGAACATATGCATTGAACCACCTTTTCCTTTCGAAAGACCGGTGGCTTTACCATAGAGTTCTGCCATGACTTTCTTGGGATCTGAACCCATTACCAACGGATGGGCGTGATCTCGGTAGGCTGTAATTACCTTATCTGTTGGAGCAATTGCTTCCATCATGCCAGATAGCACGGCTTCTTGGCCGATGTATAAGTGACAAAAGCCGCCAAATTTTTGTTGAATATAAAGTTGCCCGCATTTCTCTTCGAATTTGCGCATAAGCAACATTTCTTTGTACCACTTGATATACGTCTCTTTCGTGAAACGCGCAGTGGCGGTGGATTTCTTTTTCGTAGCAGTAGCCATAACAGTTCTGTTCCTTGCAAATATAATGAGGTTCACCCCCTACAAAAATTCAAATTCAATAAAAAGTGTACTTTTTACACTAAGTG
>CAYSEX010000019.1:3225-15194 GCA_964430305.1 uncultured Chryseobacterium sp. | reverse complement strand
TCTAATCCCCAATATACATCCATTTCAGCGCTAGGTTCTGTAAAGGGGAAGTAAGAAGGTCGAAGCCTAATTTTCGCCTTTCCAAAAAAAGCTTCCGTGAAAAGTTGCAAAACTTGTTTCATGTCTGCGAAACTTACGCCTTCATCGATATACAAGCCTTCAATTTGATGAAACTGACAATGTGCGCGTGACGAGATGGCTTCGTTTCGGTAGACTCTTCCGGGCATCACGATTCGAATGGGTGGCTTTTGGGTTTCCATGACACGAACTTGAACACTACTTGTGTGGGTTCTCAAAACCGTATCGGGTTGCCCGTTTACAAAAAACGTATCTTGCATGTCACGGGCGGGGTGTTCAGGAGAGAAATTCAATCCTGAAAACACATGCCAATCATCTTCAATTTCAGGACCATCTTCAACACTGAATCCCATTTTAGAAAAGATTCCAAGAATTTCTTCCCGCACCAATTGGAGTGGATGACGGCTGCCAAATGGCCAATCACCGTGAGAACGCGTTGCGTCGGGTATTTCAATTTGTTTCGATTTTGATGCAAATTGATTTAGACCTGAATCGAGCTTAAGCTGAATGGCTTGTTTGAGACCATTCATAAGTTGACCAACCTCTTTTTTCTCTTCGTTTGGAACTTGTTTGAATAATTCAAATAAGTCGTTCACAATACCTTTTCGACCTAAATAATGAATTCTAAAATTCTCAACAGACTGTGCATCTGAGAGCATTGTAGACTCTACTTCAGCCTGAATTTGGGCTATTTGAACTTTCAAACTCATTCTACAACAATTTCCATTTTCATGGTAATATCTTCCACGGGGCGGTCACCAGGACCTGTTGGTTGAGCTAAAATCTTATCTAGTATTTCAAGACCAGACACCACCTCACCGAACACGGTGTAGTCCATGTCTAATTGCGCTGTTCCTCCCACGGTTTTGTAGATCTCACGTTGCGCGTCAGAATATTTAAAACCAGGGTTTTTCTGTTGTATGTATTTTTCAACCTGATTAATCTGAGCATCATTCATTGCAACTCCTTGAGCAATGTAAAACTGACTACCACTTGATGCTTTTGAAGGATTTACAAAATCGCCTTGGCGCGCTGCAGCCAATGCTCCTTTTTTGTGTATGAGCTGGGCATTGAATTCGGCTGGGACTGTATAACCTGGGCCACCCATGCCAAGTTGTTGACCTGCTGCAGCACCTTTACTTTGAGGATCTCCACCTTGTGCCATGAAGCCTTTAATGCATCGATGAAAAAGTAAATCGTTGTAGAATCCAGATTCTACCAACTTTACAAAATTGTCTCTGTGTTGAGGAGTCTCGTCATAAAGACGAATAATCATTTCTCCGAGCGACGTTGAAACGCGCACTTTCACATTTGTTTGTCCTACCATGCTTTTTTTGTTTGATTCTATTTCTTTTTTTACGGGTTCGCCAATGGTCAATGAACTGCCATTGTTGGTGTCTTGTGATTTGCATCCAGCACCAATCAAGATAAACATGACCATGAATAGAGAAATTGACAAAGAGTGCCGACTTTTCATAAAACTTTCGTTACTTTGTGAAACTGAACTTTAAATCGGCTACGAATTTAAGCAATAGCTTATGAAAGCAACACGTACTTTACAAATACTTTTTTTAGCGGTTGGAACTGCTGCAACATCTCTGTTTTTTTCTTGCAACAAAGAAGAGCCAACCATTGCAACTATTTATGTAATTGACTCAGCTGGAGACCCCGTTAGTGGTGCAACAGTTCGTATTTACGGATCACCTTCTGAAACTCCACCACCACCCAATACCATTGCACTAGATACAACAGTAACCACTGATGCTACTGGAAAAGTATCAGTTGACTACAGTGAGTTCTACAAAATGGGACAAGCCGGATTTGCAGTTTTGGATGTTGAAGCATACAAAGGCGCTTTGTATGGTGTTGGAATTATCAAAGTTGCTGAGCAAGAAGAAACAGAAGTTACGGTTGAATTGAATTAAACTTCAGTTCCGAAATAGAGCATAACTGCCTTTTTGATTAATATTTCTTGATCTCCCGGTTCCAACATCGGGAGATTTTTTTTGCGCTCAAAATGCGGCCACCCCTCCTCATCTCTACCCATGAAATCATAATAACCGAAAGGCATTAACACCGTGCAGATGCCGATATGCATGAGTTCAATTTTCTGATCCTTTTTAAATTTTAAATCGAAATTTCCAAGTTCTTGAAGTCCAATAAGCATGAGCAAAGAAGAGTAATCCAATTTTTCACCAAAATTCTTCGATACATTTTCAAGCGTTTCCTGCCACTTCTTTTCAAACAAATAATCCATTCAACTTTTTTTTAGAAAAATATCGAGACTCGTGTAACTTTATCCGCGAAATTAGGTTAAATATATCTATGAAATTTTTTATTGGCTTTTTATCTATTGTCATTTTAGGAATGTGTGAAGTTGCAGCACAGGATATTCAGCAGTATTTGGATCCACAATTGAACCAAGTGCTTTCACTGGAAAAAGCAAAATTCATTCGCACCATTACACAGTCTAACGATACCACATTTCAAGTTAAAATTGTATATAAGACGGGTGAAACCATGATGACGGGTACATTCCGCGATAAAAATTTACTTGTTGAAAATGGTGATTTTGTTTACTACTACGCAAGCGGCGGAATAGAGTCGAAAGGGAAGTATAAGAACGGACAAAAAGTTGGTGTGTGGAAAAGGTGGAATTATGATGGCTTAGAGAAACCCGATCGCATATACCAAGATGAGAATTTTCAGGAGACAACGAGAATTTCCAATCCCGCCAGATACCCCGGAGGTTTTGGAGAATTAAAGAAATTCATTCAAGCCAATTTGGTTTATCCAGACGATGCCAAGAACAAAGGAATTGCCGGAACAGTATACGTAAACTTCATTGTTGACTCTAAGGGTGCTGTAACACAAGCAACCATAGCTGAAGGAATCTATTATCAATTAGACGAAGAAGCACTACGTTTGATATCCAAACTTCCCGATTGGGATCCTGCTAAAAGAGACGGAAAACCCGTATCATCAAGTTTTATTCTACCAATTGTTTTTGGAGCAGGAAATTAATTTTTCTTTCTTTTCCCGTAGAAATTCAAACTGTGTGTTTGGATTTCAATATTGAAAATTTCCTCTAGGGTAAGTTTGATGTTCTGAATTCTTGGATCACAAAATTCAAAAACCTCACCTGTATCTGTTAAAATAATGTGATCATGCTGTTGGTTCTGATACGCCTTTTCAAAGTGCGCTGTATTTTGTCCAAACTGATTCTTCCGAACCAAACCACAATTCAATAACAATTCAATGGTATTGTAAAGAGTGGCCCTTGATACTCGATACTTCTTGTTTTTCATTCTCACGTATAGAGACTCTACGTCAAAATGGTCCTCTATGGTATAGATCTCAAAAAGAATAGCGTAACGCTCTGGGGTTTTACGATGCAAATGTTTTTCGAGATAAGCCGTGAAGATATCTTTCACTTTCTCTTGGATGTCCTCTTTCACCATAACTACAAAAATACATCAGGCTTAAGAAAAACATCTTAAAAGAATTCTTCAATTTCACAAGCCGTGTTTACTAACATTTCAACGTTCACACTTTTGAAAAGTCAATTCGCATAGTTGCAATTTCATTCTTTACTTCGAAAGGACAAATATTACCTAATTTTTTAACCATTTTTTTATGTCAGAAGAGCTACTTCAATTCAACCTTTCTTCGTCTGAAACACTCTCAAACATTAAGGTTATTGGCGTTGGTGGAGGCGGATCCAACGCAGTTAATTACATGTATAGCAATGGAATTAACGGAGTAGATTTTGTTGTTTGTAACACAGATGCCCAAGCCCTAGCAAAAAGTCCAATCGATCATAAAATTCAGTTGGGTGCTGAACTTACCAAAGGAAGAGGTGCAGGAGCACGTCCAGAAGTTGGAAGGCAAGCAGCCCTTGAATCAATTGAAGAAATCAAGGCACTTTTTAGTGAAGATATTCAAATGGTTTTTATTACCGCCGGTATGGGTGGTGGAACAGGTACCGGAGCTGCACCTGTTATTGCACAAGCAGCAAAGGAAATGGGAATTCTTACCGTTGGTATTGTCACCATTCCATTCGCCTTCGAAAATAAGAAAAGAACTCAGCAAGCCAATGAAGGGATTGAAGAAATGAGAAAGGCGGTTGATACGCTTTTAATCATTCGCAACGACAAATTACGCGAGCTGTACGGCAATTTATCTTTAACCAATGCTTTTGGTCATGCAGACAATGTTTTGTGTACGGCAGCCAAAAGTATCGCTGAACTAATCACCTTGACCGGCTTAGTTAATGTGGACATGAATGATGTAATCACCGTTATGCGAGGTAGCGGTGTTGCCATCATGGGAAGTGGTAAAGCAAGTGGTGATGGTCAAGCGATTCGTGCAGTTGAAGCGGCAATGGAGTCACCACTATTGAATGACAATGATATCAACGGAGCTGCACATATTCTTTTAAACATCATGCATGGTCATGTGGAGTTAACCATGGATGAAATTGGTGAAATCACAGATTACATTCAGGAACAAGCAGGTCCTGAGGCCGATATTATTTGGGGATACGGAAAAGATGAGAATCTTGGTGAAGACATTTCAGTAACGGTTATTGCTACCGGATTTCAAGCGAAAGAAATTCCAACTCTACTTCCATTAGAGGAAAAGGCACCGATTGAAAACACGCCCGTTTATGTTTTGGGTGAGGTAGCTCCTGCACCTGTGGTACCCGTTGTTGAGACCCTTGAACCAGTTGCTGTGAGTGAGCCAATTGCTCCCGTGGTTGAAGTTCCATCTGTGACTGAAATGCCTGTAGCGGTAACTGAAATTCCACAGGAAGAATCATCTGTTGAAGAAACACCGTTCAAATTGGTTGCTGCAGATGAAATTGAATTCGAAGTTGAAAACACTTGGAATGAGGTTCAAGAAGAGAAAACTGAAGAGCCGGTTCAAGGAGCTCTTTTCACTTTTGCAGATTACCTGGCTCAAGAGGAAGCTGAAGAAGAAAAAAAGCCTGCCATGAACTCAAGCCAAGATGCCGAGCCTATTTCAATGGTTGAACCTGAAATTCCAGAATTGACAACATTCAAACTAAAAGTGAATGAGACAACTTCGGAAGAGCCCGCAGCGCCGGTCATGAACATGTCACGTCCTGCAGAAAATGAAGTTGCAGCGGTTTCCATGACATTCAAACAAGAAGAGCAACACGTGGCAGAAAGTAGACCTCCTAGAACCGAACTCATGGCAAGAAATAAAGAACGTGAAGCACGCATTCGTGAATTTACCATGAGAATGAAATCTCCTCAAGGATTGAACGAATTGGAAAATGAACCTGCTTTTGTCCGCAGAAAAGTTGCTCTAGATGAAACCCCTCATTCAAGTGAAAACACACTTTCAAGAACCATATCAAAAGAAGTTACCGATGAAAACGGAAATGTTCGCATTGAACTAAGAAAAAACAATCCGTTCTTACATGATAATGTAGACTGAAATTAACGAACACAATTGCCCGATTCAGTTGGGCGTTCGGGGGAGAGCAAACTAAGCTCTCCCTTATTGTTTTCAGCCATTAGAATCATTCCACTACTCACTACACCTTTGATCTCTCTCGGTGCCAAATTGGCCAAATACAACACATTCTTCCCAATGATGTCTTGTGGTTCATATGATTCGGCAATACCAGAAATAACTGTTCTCTCTTCAGAACCTAATTGTATTTTTAATTTCAACAACTTCTTCGTCTTCGGCACTTTCTCTGCTTCTAAAACATGCACAATTCTCAAGTCCATATTTTGAAAAGTCTCAAATGAAACATCTTCTTTAACTGGCTCTGCTACCTTATTGCTCAATTGAGCAGCTTTTAACTTTTCTTGTTGTCGAGTAACCTCTTCATCTGTAATTTTTACGAAAAGTATTGGCATCTCTCCCAACACGTGTCCAACAGGAATTATCTCCATGGTAGACATCTCATTCCAATTCACTCCTTCCCATTTCAACCCAGCTTTCAACTTTTGCGCTGTAAATGGCAGAAACGGTTCAAAAGCAATAGCCATGGCTGCAATTAACTGGGTGCAGATATTTAATATTTCTCCCGTTTTCTCTGGATTGGTTTTATAAATCTTCCAAGGTTCAGTCTCTGTCAAAAGTTTATTCCCAATTCGCGCAAGCTGAATGGCTGCTGATTGCGCCTCTCTAAAACGATACAACTCAATTTTTTGTCCAATGGTTTGAAATGATTCCAACGCCTCTTGACGTATATGATCAAACTCGGAAGAAGATGCTGTTTGAACTGCGCCTTCAAAATATTTGTGTGTTAAAACAAAAACCCGATTCACAAAATTTCCAACAATATCAGCTAATTCATTATTAACGCGATCTTTAAAATCGGTCCACGTGAATTCACTATCCTTCTGCTCTGGCATGATTGAAGCAAGAACATAACGCATCTCATCTTGTCTATTTGGAAAATCTTCTAAGTATTCATGTAACCATACTGCCCAATTGCGCGAGGTTGAAATTTTATCTCCTTCCAAATTCATGAACTCGTTAGCAGGTACATTTTTCGGAAGTATAAAATCACCATGTG
This sequence comes from uncultured Chryseobacterium sp., assembly GCA_964430305.1. Lineage (GTDB taxonomy): Bacteria > Bacteroidota > Bacteroidia > Flavobacteriales_D > Sanyastnellaceae > CAIZGX01. Next base: position 8,554 of record CAYSEX010000019.1, on the reverse strand, counting down.
CTTTCAGAATAATAGGAAAAATAATGCAGTGAAAAACAATGTTATCCTTCCCAATAAAATGAACCAATTGTGTATCGTCTTTTTTCCAATAGTCCTCCCAGTTCTTACCTTGTTTTTCCGCCCATACTTTGGTATTGGTGATGTATCCAATTGGCGCATCTAACCACACGTAGAGCACCTTACCCTCTTCTCCCGGAACTGGCACTCCCCAGTCTAAATCGCGTGTCATAGCACGAGCTTGTAAACCTCCATCTACCCAGCTCAAACATTGACCAACTACATGAGATTTCCATTGATTCGGGTCATGATGAAATTCACCATTCAAAATACCTTTCTCAATAAATTCTCGAATCCAATCACTGTGGTTCTGCATAGGCAAATACCAATGGGTTGTCTCGCGCAGAACCGGTGTTTTACCGCTTAAGGTTGAAACTGGATGTATTAGTTCAGTTGGACTCAAAGCAGATCCACATTTTTCACATTGGTCACCGTAAGCTTTTTCACTTGAGCATTTCGGACAGGTTCCGGTAATGTATCTATCGGCTAAAAACTGCTGAGCCTCCTCATCAAAATACTGTTCAGTGGTGTGTGTTTCAAAAACACCTTGTTCTTTCAATTTTGAAAAAACAGATTGACTCATTTCTATGTGCTCTGCTGAAGAAGTTCTGTAATACTCATCGAATTCAATTCCAAAGTCAGCAAATGCATTTCCCATGAGAGTATGATAAAAATCTACAATCTCACGCGGAGTCTTCCCTTCTTTTTTCGCACGTAAGGTAATTGCTGCACCGTGTTCATCTGACCCACAAATGAAGGCTACATCTTTTTGATTCGCTTTTAAATAGCGAACATAAATATCCGCTGGTAAATAAGCTCCGGCTATATGCCCAATGTGAATGGGTCCATTCGCGTATGGCAGAGCCGAAGTAACTAAATATCTTTTTGGTGTCATCATTTTTCCTTTTTAGGCCGAAAAATTTCCGAATTTCGCAGTCAAAGATAACTCGAATGTTACCACCTTTTTTGAATCCTGGAGATACAATTGGAATTGCAGCAACTGCCAGATACCTCACCAGTGAGCAATGGAAATTTGCCCAGCAGCAAATCGAATCTTGGGGTTTGAAAATTCTTTTGGCTGAGAATGTATTTGAAAACCATGCTCAACTAGCGGGTGATGAAGCTATACGCACACAATCCTTTTTTAGTTTGTGGAACAATCCGGAAGTGAAGGCGATCATCATTGCACGGGGTGGTTATGGAACTGTTCATACCATTGATGCTATTCTACCTGAGCTCGATCACCGAAAATGGGTTTGTGGATACAGCGATGTAACCGTACTACTTAATGCCATTACGAACAAGGGTGGAGCAAGCATTCATTCCACCATGCCCATATCTTTTGAACATGCAACCCATGAGGCGCTAGCCACCTTGAGACATGCACTTTTTGGAGAGTTAAAAAATATTTATTGGGAGACAAAGAATGCAAATGAAGGATGCATTGAAGGGGAAATTGTTGGGGGAAATTTATCTGTGATATATAGTCAATTGGGTTCGCCAACACAACTCCAAGCGAAAGATAAAATCATTTTTTTAGAAGACGTGGATGAAATGCTTTATCATCTTGATCGCATGCTTATGGGTCTTTTGCGAGCCGGCGTTTTTCAGGGTGTCTCCGGAATTGTGTTTGGTGGTTTCACGCAAATGAAAGACAATACAACAGAATTCGGATTTTCTATAGACAATCCATGGGGAAAATCATGGAAAGAGGTGGCCATGCATCGGCTGCAACATCTGAAAACTCCAATGATTTTCGATTTTCCAGCAGGCCATATGGAAGATAATAGAGCTTTTTATATGGGGCGTAAAAGCAACCTATCATGGGGACAGGATTACGCCCAATTGTCGTGGTCTTAATTATTTTGAACCAATAACTCACTACATTTGCGTAGTTCGTGTAAAAAATACACTAAGTATGGCAGGAGAGAAATTTAAATTCTCATCAGATGAATACCTAAACTTTAAACTGATTGGGATGCGTTCCGACGAGAAAGGCTTTCGACTAGCTTGGTTATTGAACAAAACATTGTCATGGGATTTGGAGTTAAGTCACGAAGCTGAGGTTGCACAAAAAAACGTGATTTCAAAACATGATGTGTATGGTATAAAAGGCGAAGAGAATGAATTACAAATACACCTCATAGCGAACCGTTCATTGCAAGGAATGTTCTTACCTGAATATCATCAGATGGATTATTTTTTAAAAATAGAACACAGCTCTGAAGGGTATATTCCGGAATTAATTTCCGAGTTAAGGAAACTTGAAGAAGTGACGGGAGCGTTTGAAATTCAGACAGAAGGATTAAAAAATATTGAACGATTTATATTCGATTAAAATGACAAGAAAAACAAAAATAGTTGCTACCATAGGCCCAACGTCTTCTAGCAAAGAAGTACTAAAAGCTATGATTGCTGAAGGCCTGAACGTTGTGCGACTGAACTTTTCTCACGGTACCCACGCCGATCATGAAGCAGTTGTGAAAGCTGTACGAGAAATTGATGCTGAGTTGGGAATTAACACGTCATTACTTGCCGATTTGCAAGGTCCAAAACTTCGTGTAGGTGAAATGGAGAATAATGGTGTAATGCTTGAAACGGGAAGCACGGTCATCATTACAACAGAAAAACAAATTGGAACAGCACAACATATCTATACCAATTACATCTCATTTCCAGCCGATGTGAAAGCGGGAGAACGTGTACTCATGGACGACGGCAAATTAGTTGTTCGTATCTTAGAGACAGATGGTAAAAAAGAAGTGAAATGTGAGGTTTTACAGGGAGGAATTCTATCTTCAAAAAAAGGATTAAATCTTCCGGAAACAAAAGTATCTCTACCCTCACTTTCAGAGAAAGATTTGGCTGATTTGGATTTTGCGCTAAGCATGAACGTGGATTGGATTGGACTATCCTTCGTTCGGAATTCAAAAGATGTTTATTTACTGAAAGAAATCATTGAAAAAAGTGGGAAGCACGCCAAAGTTGTTGCGAAGATTGAGAAACCAGAAGCACTTGACGACATTGATGAAATTGTCAAGGCAACAGATGCAGTAATGGTAGCTCGCGGTGATTTAGGTGTTGAAATACCTATTGAACAAGTTCCTCTTGCTCAAAAAATGATTGTAAAAAAATGTGTTGAAAGTGCGAAACCCGTAATTGTAGCAACCCAAATGATGGAGAGTATGATTACCAATCTTTCTCCAACTCGCGCAGAAGTAACAGACGTTGCCAACGCGGTAATTGACGGTGCAGATGCGGTAATGTTAAGCGGTGAAACCAGTGTAGGCGCCCACCCCGTGTCGGCAATTCGAATGATGTCAAATATCATTATAGAAGCTGAAAAACATCCAGGAATGTATTATTTGGAAGAAGCCCCAATGGAACTAGATGAAAATAGATTCATCACAGATAGCATATGCTTCAGCGCATGCAGGGTAGCCAAGCGAACCTCAGCCTCTGGAATTGCAACCATGTCATTCAGTGGTTATACAGGGTATAAACTATCGAGCTGGAGACCAAGAGCAAACATTTTTGTATTTACAGGAAACAAAAAAATATTATCGCAATTGAGCTTGGTTTGGGGAGTTAAAGCATTTTACTATGACAAAATGGTTAGTACAGATCAGACTATTGCTGATATTCGATATATATTAAAAAAGAATGGATACATTCACGAAGGTGATTTCCTCATTAACATTGCCTCCATGCCAATTTCAGAGCAAGGAATGACTAATATGATTAAACTGAGTCGAATATAGCCTTTGGGTTACCTTGTAATCCTCCAGTATGAAAAATTAAAACCGAACCTTCGTTCGGTTTTTTCATTTGCTTCATTTGAAAAAACATCTTCGAGGTGTAGACAATGTCTGTAGGCATTTGTATATCTGAATTCAACTCTTTCATGAATTCTATGAGTGCGGGTTGCTGCTTTCCGAATCCACCAAAATGTGCATCGTCATAAATAACACATTTCTGCATGCATTCTTCAACAGCTTCCTCATCATGAAAAAACCATTTCAAACGATTCCGAATTTCATTCTCTACACTTGCCCTTCCTTTTATAGCACCAAATACATGTACTTTAACGTGTTCTGTAGCTTTAATCAGTAAAGCCGCGGCTGTGGTACCCGTTCCACTACATACCAACCAATTGTTGTACAATTCATCGCCTTCATCAGCCATCTCCATGGCTCCATTCAATCCTAAATAATTACTTCCACCCTCAGGAATCAAATAGGCCCCTGGCCATTTTTCATAAATCCACATTTTCATTTCCTCTGATTCCTTGTCGGCGTATTCAGATCTTGAAATAAAAAAAAGCTTTACACCTCTTTCTTCTAAATACTGTAATGTTGGTGAAAATATGTTTGGTCTTTCCCCCCTTATAATGGCAATACAAGGCAAGTTGTGATATGCGCTGAGCGAGGCAAACGCATGCAAATGATTGCTGTATGCTCCACCAAAAGTCACGAGGCACGAGGCTTCCCTTCGCATAGCTTCCTGTAAATTGTACTTCAACTTAAACCACTTATTTCCGTTGATCTCTTCATGCATTTGATCAAAACGCTTAACCACGCATTCACCCCAATGATAATAATCAATCTTTTGAAGTTGAACTTCTTCAAAAAAAAGTGGTTTGTTCAATAGAAAATTTGACATATTCGCAAGATGTGTAAAAACGAAAAGGCAAAAATAGAGGGAGAAGACTATTATCGTAGTCCTGAAGGCTTTATCATTTTTACTGAAGCCTTTCACCTCAAGCGCGGATACTGCTGTCAAAGCGGTTGCAAACACTGTCCATTCGGATTTGACAAAAAGACCGGTAAATTCAAGTAATTTCGCATATAAAATTGAACATGCGAAAATTTCTTACATCCACTTTTTTCGTATCTCTGTTTATGCAATCATTTCTTATTCATGCACAGAACATAGACAGTATGAAGGTAAGTGGTTTCCTGGAAGTCTATTTCGGAAAAGATCAGGCCATTTGGAACAAACACAGCCGTCCGAACTTCTTGTATAGTCATACCGCAACAGATCATGTTGCATTGAATACCGCAGTATTCGAACTGAAATCATACAGCAAACGCATCAACACCCACCTCGCATTGGTTGAAGGAACTTATGCCAATAAAGTCACCTCGGCAGAACCTACAGGTTTCGGAGCCCTTTACCTTGCTAATATTTCTTTAGCATTGGATCAAGCTAAAAATTGCTGGTTAACCGCTGGTATTTTCCCATCTCATATTGGATTAGAAAGTGCAATTGG
>CAYSEX010000019.1:0-3125 GCA_964430305.1 uncultured Chryseobacterium sp. | reverse complement strand
GATACTTCAGCCCAGCGCCTGTTTAATAATTTTCAATTCCAATTGAAATCAAATGAATGGACCTTGCAAGGACAATGGGATTTTGGAATTCAAAGAGGGGAAAAATGGCATGTTGGATTTTTAGGTCTAGGTCGAAATCTAAACAAGAGAATAAATCTGAATTCACGGGTAGAATATGTAAACGATCCGAAGTCATTGGTTATGGGCTCTAATTTAAATTCAGTATACGGAGGAAGTATTGGTGGATTCTACAAATTATCACCCCATGCTCTTTTTCGTGCAGAATATCGTTACTTAAGATCAATCAGTGAGGCAGAATTTCAATTTAAATCTTCAACAAGTAAAAGCATGCAAGGCCTAACTTTGTCACTTGCAGCACAATTCTAAAATATGATCACTTTCAAAGAAGAAATAATTCAAGGTATTCCGAATGAATTACCAGTTGTACGGGCTTTTGACATTAATATTAATCGTGCTCCGAAACGCAAAGAAATTCTGAGTAGTGAGGAGAAACAACTTGCGGTTCGAAATGCATTGCGTTATTTTCCAAAAGAACACCATGAAACTTTAGCCAAAGAATTTGCAGAAGAACTACATGAATATGGTCGAATCTACATGTTTCGCTATCGTCCAGAGCATGCCGTGTATGCCAGAAGTATAGATGAATATCCGGCTAACTCAAAGCAAGCTGCAGCAATCATGCTCATGATTCAAAATAATTTAGATCCGCGTGTAGCGCAACATCCGTATGAATTGATTACCTATGGAGGAAACGGAGCAGTCTTTCAAAATTGGGCGCAGTATCGATTAACCATGCATTACCTGTCGCAAATGACTGACGAACAAACACTGGTTATGTATAGCGGCCATCCCATGGGATTATTCCCTTCCCATGCCAACGCGCCTCGTGTCATTGTAACCAATGGAATGATGATTCCCAACTACAGCAAACCTGACGATTGGGAAAAATTCAATGCCATGGGTGTGACTCAATATGGACAAATGACCGCCGGTTCATACATGTACATTGGTCCACAAGGTATTGTGCACGGTACTACAATAACGGTTATGAATGCGGCAAGAATGTTACGGGAGAAGCGAAATGATTTTGGAGTGTATGATCGTGCGGCAGAAGGATTGTTATTTGTTACGGCAGGATTGGGAGGTATGAGTGGTGCACAACCAAAGGCGGGAAACATAGCGGGTTGTGTGAGTGTTACTGCAGAAATCAATCCCAAAGCGGCTTACAAACGACATGAACAAGGTTGGGTAGATGAAGTGGTTGAAGACATTGATGTGCTCTGCGATAAAGTTAAAGCGGCTCTCACCCTTGCCAAGCCTCATAGTTTTGCATTCATAGGCAACATTGTTGAAGTATGGGAGGCGTTTGACACTGCGAACATAAACATCGACTTAGGAAGTGATCAAACGTCATTGCACAATCCATGGGCTGGCGGGTATTATCCCGTAGGATTAACATACGAGCAGAGCAATGAACTCATGGCCAATGATCCTGATGCATTTCACAAAGCCGTTGTAGAATCACTACAGAGACATGCTGCCGCCGTAAATAAGCACAGTCAAAAAGGCATGTATTTCTTTGACTATGGAAATGCATTCTTGCTAGAAGCTTCGCGTGCAGGTGCAGATGTCATGAATACGCATCCAACGATTGGAAGAGAATTCAAGTATCCATCTTACGTTCAAGATATCTTAGGTCCTTTGTGTTTTGATTATGGATTTGGTCCGTTTAGATGGGTTTGTGCCAGCGGAAAAGAAGCGGATTTAGATGCAACTGACCAAATTGCATTAGAGGTATTGGTGAGATTGAAAGAGCACGCACCAAAAGAAATTCAGCAGCAAATGGCTGACAATATTCAATGGATTAAAGAAGCCAAAGCCAACAAACTTGTTGTAGGATCTCAGGCGCGCATATTATATGCAGATGCTGAAGGAAGAATGGAAATAGCTTCAGCCTTCAATACTGCTATCCGCGATGGAAAAATTGGACCTGTTGTTCTTGGTAGAGATCATCATGATGTAAGTGGAACAGACTCACCATACAGAGAGACAAGCAATATCTATGACGGGTCTCGATTTACAGCAGATATGGCTGTTCAGAATTTTGTTGGTGATGCTTTTAGAGGCGCAACTTGGGTAAGCCTTCACAATGGCGGTGGCGTTGGTTGGGGCGAAGTGATCAATGGAGGATTTGGTATGTTACTCGATGGCAGTGATGAAAGTGAAAACAAACTCAGAAGCATGTTGCATTGGGATGTGAACAATGGAATTGCTAGACGCAGTTGGGCACGTAACAATGAAGCGCGATTTGCTATAGAGCGAGCAATGCAACAAGAGCCACGCTTGAAAGTGACACTACCTCATTTGGTTGACACCAATTTAGATTGGATTCAATAGCGGCGCCTCTCTCCCTCTCACAGCTTCTTTGTGCACAGGACCAACATACTCTTCTTCAAATGACAGGGCTAAATTGAGAATGTAAAAAAGGTTGAATACAACAGCCAAGATTTGTTGTGTTCTCGATGTTTTACCAAATGATTTCGCAATTTCTAGAATGAGAACGAATCCAAAATAAACATTGAAGATGGGTATACACATGTAAAACCAGTGTCTTCGTGGTCTTCCAACCATTTCCATAATGGACATTAAATCCCAAATTGGGACAAATGCAGACCACAAGTTCTTATTCGCTTTAGCGAATAATTTCATTTTGGCCATAAGACCAATAACAAGAACGAAAATAGCGATTAATACAAGGTGGGGCTGGTTTCTCCAGACTTCCTGTAAAACATAAGAAAAGGTATTCATGGCGGAAATTTTTCGCACTAATCCCTTTCAGGGGCAAAGAGATATCTCTCTGTAACCCTGTACTCATCTGTCTTGTACGGCTTAATTGTTCCCTTCTTATCGTAAAAACACTGATCTTCTTTGCCCTTGTGTGTTGAAATGACGTTCATAGTGCTGCATGAAGAAACAAGAAGTACTAAAAAACAAAAAGCAAGGAAAGAAAAACGTGTTTTCATAGCCGGAAGATTTGAGAAAGGCCCCCGTATTTGCAACCTGGAAGTAAATCAAATACGGAGGGTCTTTTTAGTTAGGTATTT
>CAYSEX010000018.1:6734-41366 GCA_964430305.1 uncultured Chryseobacterium sp. | reverse complement strand
AGGCTGTTGTGGCCATGGAGTTTAGGGCAAGTGCTGAAGACATTGCACGAATTTCGCATGCGCATCCGACCTTTACAGAAAGTTTCCGCGAAGCAGCGCTTGATGCAACTGCGAAACGCGCAATCCATATTTAGGGGTTATTTCTTTGATTTGAAGTTTACTTTGACCTTTTACAGGTCATTGGATGGGGTATACTTAGTTCGACGGCAACGTTGTCTTGGCTAAGCCCGCGGCATCCGAAGTTCCTCCACAGATTGGTGGGGGAGAAAAATCTGAAGAGAGCTCTTACACACAAGTAGGAGCTCTCTTTTTTTGTTAGCTCATTTTGCTTGAAATTAACTCTCATCACAACCTTTATCCCCCAGCTTTGCTGGGGGCTCTTCGCATAATTTGGAGAGGAATCCATACAAATCATTTTCAATTTGAGGAAGAATAAAAGGCTGCCTGTATTTGGTTGAAAAGACCAAATGAAGGATCATTGTTGAAATTGATTTCGACATTTTTTTCTCGCAAAATTGATTTGCACTTTTAGTAAAGTCAAGAAATCGTTATGTGCATATATGTGAGCTCGCTCTGCGAGCGGCATCTGAAATGCCCCCAGCATAGCTGGGGGAGAAAAATCTAAAAAGAGCTCTTACACTCAAGTAGGAGCTCTCTTTTTTAATTGGCTCTTTTAACTTCAAGTTAGCTCAATTCAAAACCGAATCGATAAATCAAGATGTCCACCTAGACCAATCTCAACTATGCGTTGCAATGTGGAAAGCCTGACTTCCTTAATGTCGTTTTCAATTTTAGAGATATATCCCTTATTGGTACCGCAGCGCGCAGCTAGCTGGTCTTGTGTTAAACCTTTTTCTAATCGCGCCTGCTGAAGAAGTACCCCAATTTTAAAGTGTTCATATCCCTTTTCAAATTTCTCTCGTTTCTTCGATCCTCTCTTTCCATATTGCTCTTCAACGAATTGATCAAGCGTCTTTGTGTTAGTCTTCGTTTTCATATAATTTTTTAATTGCTATTGCTTTTTGAATTTCTGTTTTTGGTGTTTTCTGACTCTTCTTCTGGAATCCGTTCGCTAATACAACTAAATTTCCCTTGTCGAAAAAACAGAATACTCGAAAAATGTCATTGCCTTGACTTACCCGGATTTCATATAATCCATCTGAATTTTCAATGAATTTGAAATATTCACGTGGTATTATTTCCCGAGTCTCAATAATTCTGAAAGTCCATAATATTTTGTCTTTTACTTTTTGTCTTTGTTTAAGGTAAAAGTTTGAAAAATAATCTCGATAAAAGATTATCGTTCTCTTTTTTGCTTCCTTCATTTCCGTTTCGAATTTAAGTTGTGTTGTCTAATCGGACAACATGTTTATGACATTTTTTTACGGCAAAATTGAATTGCACTTTTTTAATATCAAGAAACAGTTATGCGCATAACAAGTCTAAGCTCGCTCTGTGAGCGGCATCGCTATTGCCCCCAGTGAGGCTGGGGGATATAATGAGAAGAAAGATTTCTTTCCTTTAGAGCAAGAATTAATCTGAACCTAAGCCTTGACCTTAACTGTTCCCAAGAACTTCCTTGCAAGCTGTTTGGCCTGCTCCAATTCAGGTAAACAAATGGTAATGTGACCCATCTTCCTGAAGGGCTTCGTTTCTTCTTTTCCATACAAATGCACATATGCACCCTGTGTTGAAAGAACCTCTTCTAAACCTTCATATTTCGCAGTGCCCGTATATCCCTTTTCCCCCAACAAATTAATCATAACCCCCGCACTTCGCAATGCCGTATCGCCCAGAGGTAAATTCAAAATGGCACGCATGTGTTGCGCATATTGAGATGTGTAACACGCTTCTATGGTATGGTGGCCGCTGTTGTGCGGACGTGGTGCAACCTCATTGACCAAGAGCTGCCCCGTTTTGGTTAAGAACAACTCAACAGCTAAAAGTCCAACGTGATCCAATTGCTCAACTATTTTCTTTGCAATTTCAGCGGCCTCTTGTGCAACTTCAACTGAGACATTAGCGGGTGAGAATATAAACTCTACCAAGTTGGCCTCTGAATTAAACTCCATTTCAACCAACGGGAAAACACGCAATTCACCAGATACATTGCGGGCTACAATAACCGCAAGTTCTTTCTCGAAATGGACCATTTGCTCCAAGACACTCGGAGCATCAAACGCATGTTCTAAATCTGCTTCATTCCGAAATGGAGTAACACCCTTTCCATCGTATCCACCTGTGCGCAGCTTCTGCATGAAAGGACCTTCAGAAACATGCAACGCTGCTTCTGTTTTATTTTCAACCAAGACAAAAGGTGCCGTTGGTATTTGATGCGCGGCGTAAAATAATTTTTGTAGTCCCTTGTCTTTGATGGTGCGCAATGCAGACGGACGCGGAAATACCAATTTTCCTCTTCGCTCTAACTCTTCCAACGCTTCAATGTTGACGTGTTCAATCTCAATGGTTAGCACGTCAACCTCTTTCCCAAAATTCAATACTGTATCATAATCAGCAAAGTCTCCTTGAACAAACACATTGGCAATTGCAGCGCAGGGCGCATTTTCAGCCGGGTCTAAAACGTGAACGCAAACATTCAAGCCGATGGCTTCCTGAATGAACATTCTACCCAATTGGCCACCGCCAAGAATTCCAAGTTTTGTTTGTGGATTAAATTCCTTTCCCATTTTGCAAAGATAAAGGTGGTTTCATTTGAAAACTTTCTTGTAATTTGCACAACTATGAAACAAATATTTACATTTCTTTTTTGTCTCCCATTCCTTTTCACTCAAGCGCAGTCATTAACTGGAATTGAGTCTGTAGAGTATGATCCTACCAATCAGATTTTTTTGGTAAGTAACGGAAACAACGTTGTACGCATGCACAGTGATGCCATTCCGCAAGGTACACTTGGTGTGGCAAAGGCCGACTATGGCATGGAAGTCATGAACGGTGTTTTGTTTTCTATTGTGGGAAGTGCAGTGAAGGGATATGATGTAACAACGGGTGCTCAAGTCATGAGCAAAACCATTTCGGGGGCCGTTTTCTTGAATGGTATGGCAAGCAATGGAGTTGATAAACTTTGGGTGACCGACTTCTCTGCCAAGAAAGTACATGAGTTGAATGTGGCTGATCTTGCAAACCCAACCAGTACAGTCATTGTGGCGGCAACAGGTTCCACCCCAAACGGTATATGTTATGATGCAACTCAAGACAGGTTGGTACTCGTTTCTTGGGGGAGCAATGCAGCAATTAAAGCCATTGATTTAAATACGAATACCCTAAGCACCATTGTTACCACAGGCCTTGGAAATATAGATGGTATAGACAACGATAACTACGGAAACTACTACGTAGCCTCGTGGTCACCAAATGCCATTACGCGTTATTCAAATGAATTCACAACGTCGCAAACCATCACGGTTACAGGTGGTGTAAGCAGTCCAGCAGATATTTGCTACGCGGAAGAAATAGATACTTTGGCCATTCCTTGCACAGGAAACAACCAAGTGAAATTTGTAGGGTTTAATCCGTCTTATGTTGGAAGTTTAGAAACTGAAAAGTTTGAAGCATCAGGATTTCCAACTTTGGTAACAGACCTATATCAAGTGGCATTCACCCTCCCCGAAGCTAAATTGGTGCGTATTGAGATTTTTGATGTACAAGGAAAATTGATTGACACCCCTTTGACACAAACACTTCCTCAAGGTCAACACCAAATTGTTTTAACTGAATTACCTAGTGCTTCGGGTTTGTATTTTGTGCGTGTTTCAGCGGGTGCAGAATTCGCCACTACGCATTTTGAGCGATGAGAATTTTTCTATTTGTTATTCTTGGAATGGTCGGCCTAAGGTGCCTGGCTCAAAGCGAGGATTACGTAACTCAACCCGAGTTGCCGAAAAGTGATTTTCAAAATTACTCGCAACGGGAGCGCATTGTTGTTGGTGGGAACTTGGGTTTAGGACTCAGCACGTATCAGGGTCAAGGTGTATTTTATGGTCAGCTTATGCCCATGGTCGGATACAGAGTAACCGAACGTTTTTCAGCAGGGGCAGGTGTTGATGGTATGGTTTATTCCACCTCTGGACGAACCAATTTTTACACGTCGCTTGTAGCATGGACCCGAATGGGTATTCTAGGCGGATTTTATGCTACAACCGAATTGAATTACATGAATGCCCCGGTCTATACATGGAATGGAGCATCTTATGATGTGGAGCGACAGTCGTTTCCTCTTTTTTTGGTTGGAGCAGGCATCTCACAAGGCATTGGAAATGGAATTGGATCCTATTTCTCTTTGCTTTATGATATGACAGAAGATACGCGCTCACCATACGGCCCTATTATTTTTAGAGCTGGATTACTTGTTCCGCTTCAACCTAAAAATTAGAGTCCCAATCTCTTTTTAATATCCATAGGAAGAGCCTCTCTGCTCACAACAATGCATATGGTTTTTGCACGGAAATAAGGTGCACTGGCGTAGATATATCCCTTCTGACCAATGGCAGAACCCCATGAGTTTTTTGCCATGTAATACGAATTGCCCTTTTCATCTTTCGCAATACCTGTAATGTGCATGAGGTGATCATCTGTAGTAGCATAGGTGTCAAAACCCAACTGACGTGAAGCTTGTGTTACAGCAGTTTCATCTTGAAGCTTGCCCAGATAGGCCACTCCCTTGCGCGCATCAAAAGTATCTTCACTTACATCAGCGTCCCAAGCAACGGTAAAGCCATTATTAATGGCGTTGTCTACAATTGCTTGTAGGTCATCTAGGGGAACATTGAGATATGCTTTTTTAGACCAGTTATCTGGAACTTCCAAAACAAATGCTTTATCGAATGGGTGATGTGTGAACGAAGTCAGGCAAACGTATTCATTGCTGTAAATTTTCATTTCATCGCGGAATGATGCAGGCGTATATTTTTTCCCCTTGTATTCAAATGAATTTGGAAGTGGGCCTATACCAGCGTCAAGCGCAGCCTCTAATTCTTTTTTCCACATGTATCCTTCCTTCGCACCTTTTTCTACTGCACCCTTAACAATCATTTCAAGTTTTGAATCGAGTTCATTGTGGTTGTAGGTAGTGGCTCCGTTGACGAATCCGGAATATGCACTTTCTGGAACCATGCCCACTTCATCAATGACCTGCAATACATCATGACTTAAGCCTCCTGGACCAAATTGTTGCTTTCCTTGAAAACGAACATAGCTGTCTGCTTTTTTGGAATAGATGTATCGGGCATTAAACATTTCAGACAAGTCTACCGCTTCGTGCCCTTTGCGAATAATTTCTGATTCCAAGAATGAAACCGTAGCGAAACTCCAGCAAGTTCCGGTGATGCATTGATTTTCAATTTCGCCGTGCGCATTGTCTTTGACAATGGTAAAGGTTTGTGCACATAGAACAGTTGGCACAAAAAACAAAAGGAGACTTAGTCTTTTCACGTTACATTTATTTTTGGGAAAATTACTAAAGAAAACTTCTTGTCTATGAAAAATATTGCAGTCGTTTGTGGCGGATATAGCGGAGAGCGTGTGGTTTCAATGCGCAGTGCAGCCATGGTCATGGAAAACATGGATAGATCGAAATTTCATCCCATACAAATAGTTATTGAAGAATCAAGATGGTTTGCACGTTTGGACGAACAAGAGATTGACGTGAATAGAAATGATTTCAGTGTTCAAACGCAAGATGGAATCATACGTTTTGACGGTGTATTTATGATGATTCACGGAACACCCGGTGAGAATGGACTCATGCAGGGGTACTTCGAAATGATTGGGCTTCCCTGCACTACAGGCGATGTTTTAAACATGGCCCTTACATTCAATAAAAAGGCGACCACACGGGCATTAGGAGCCATGGGGTACCGTGTTGCAAAATCGGTTGTAGTGAGAAAAGAAGAAGATATCAGCGCCGAACAATTGGTCTTGCAAGTGGGATTACCCTGTTTCGTTAAGCCCAATTGTGGGGGAAGTAGCATTGGTACATCGAAAGTTTCTAATGCGAATGAATTGTTGGCAGCCATAGAACGGGCAAGAAATGAAGACGAAGATATTTTAGTAGAAGAATTTATTTCTGGTCGCGAAGTAACCTGCGGAGTCATTGTCATTGATGGAAAACCAACGGCACTACCCATTACTGAAATAGTTTCGGAAAATGAGTTTTTTGACTTTCAAGCGAAGTATGAAGGGAAGAGTCAAGAAATTACACCTGCCCCCATTTCCTCTGCCCACTATGAACGGGTTCAGACCTTAGCTGCAAGAATTTATTCCGATTTGAATTGCGGCGGAATGATACGTGTAGATTTCTTATTGCCAGATGAAGAACCATGCGTTATTGAGGTAAACACGGTACCTGGTTTCAGCGCAGCGTCTATCATACCACAACAGGCAGCGGCCATGGGAATGGATAAAACAACTTTGATTACAACAGTAATTGAATCTAGTTTCTAAGATTCTGCAGATTCTTGCTTACTTTTTTTGCGCTCTTTCAGGTAGGTTCGAATGACGTATCCGTTGGTAAGAACAATGAATCCAATAACAATAAATTCAAGATAAGATTCTGCATTCGGAATAATTTCTCCTAAGAAAAAACCGAACAACGTAAGTGAAATGACCCAAGCAACTGCACCTATGATGTTGTAAATGAGGAAAGACTTGAACGGAACACGTATAACCCCTGCTATGATGGGAGCGAATGTGCGTATGTATGGAAGAAACTTACCCACAATAAGGGTTTTGCCGCCGTGCTTTTCGTAATAATTTCGTGTAGCATCTACGTATTTCTTTTTAAAAAGCCAAGATTCCTTGCGCTGAAATGCTTTTGCCCCCAATTTGTATCCGAAATAATAGCCAAACAGACAACCCGCAATGGATGCAACAATCATAGATAGAATGAGCGTTACAATATCTGTTTCAAGCAAGTGCGGTTTGGTAGAGGTGATTAAACCACTGAAAAAAAGCAACGAATCTCCGGGCAGAAAAAAGCCTATGATAACCCCATTTTCAGCAAAGAGAATGATGAGAATAAGCGCAAGACCACCAAAAGCAACAATTTGATGCGGATCTGTTATGCTTTGAAAAAATTCCCACATGGTTCGGCAAGATACGTCAAGAATTTTTTTTATGCTTTTTTTGAAGGGTATTGCACCGTGATTTTAGTGAAATTCAAAGGATCATATTTCACCTTAACTGTTGTGCCTTGGTCATAAAGTGGTGCGCCTTCACAGCGGTCGTCTACCCGAAAACGTTGCTTTTGTCCACCCTCGGGTTGAAATTCAATGACGGGGTAAAAATATTTTTTTCCTCCTTGTGTTGAAGCCATCCAATTCACAATGGTTCCCTCCGTTGTCTTGGATTTAAATTGAAATCGAAGTTCATCTTTATACATCCAAAGGCCAATTCCTGTAACAGCCAAGATGAGTATGGTATATGGAATAAATTCCGGAACGTTTTCAAACATAATGTTGCAAAAATAAGGTTTCAAGGCAATAAAAACTGAGGGTTGCGTTACGACATTTGTAAAAAATGAAATTATGGCGAGAATCTTATGGGCCGACGATGAAATTGAGTTGTTGAAGCCACACATCATGTATCTGGAACAAAAGGGCCATACGGTGCACACAGTCAATAACGGTAGGTCTGCGATTGATGTGGCTAAAAATGAATTTTTCGATATTGTTTTTTTAGATGAGAATATGCCGGGTCTTTCAGGTCTTGATGTTATTCAGGGTTTGAAAGCCAATGATTCAACCTTGCCTATTGTTATGATTACCAAAAGTGAGGAAGAGCATATCATGGAATCTGCCATTGGATCGAAAATCTCTGATTACCTCATTAAGCCAGTGAACCCAAGTCAAATTGTTCTTACCATAAAGAAGAATTTGGATGAGAAGCGATTGATCAGTGAAAAGACCACCAATGATTACAGGCAAGAGTTCAGAGAGATTTCCATGCAATTGAGTCAGCGCATGACCACAGAGGAATGGAAAACATTCTTTTCAAAAATGGTGATGTGGTCCGAAAAGCTTCGGGTGAGCGGAGACGAAGGTCTCTTGGAAATATTTCAAACACAGCGAAAAGAGGCCAACGAGCAATTTGTAAAATTCATAAAGCAAGAATATCCGCAATGGATGAAAGATTTTTCAAAAGCACCGCTACTCTCCAACACCTTGTTTCGAAATAAAATTGCACCGATCATTCAAAAATCGGCCGAATCTGTATTTGTTTTGGTCATTGATAATCTGCGTTTTGATCAATGGAAAATGTTGGCACCTCACATTAAAAATTATTACCGAATTGAAGAAGAAGAATTGTTTTTCAGTATTCTTCCTACAGCAACGCATTATGCAAGAAACGCGCTGTTCAGTGGATTAATGCCCTCAGAAATGGAGAAAGTGCATCCGCAGTGGTGGAAGAACGAAGACGATGAAGGAGGGAAAAATATGCATGAAGAAGATTTCCTAGGTGCACAATTGAAACGCCTCGGAATAGATGTGAAATGGAGTTACAACAAAATCACAAACTACCATGCTGGTAAGAAACTGGCCGATTCATTTTCGAATTTACTTGCCAATAAATTGAATGTGATTGTATACAATTTTGTGGACATGCTTAGTCACGCCAGAACAGAAATGGACGTCATTAAAGAATTGGCAGATGATGAGCCCGCGTATTTGTCATTAACAGAATCGTGGTTTGAACACAGCGCGTTATTGGAAATGTTGAAACAACTGGCAGAGAAAAAAGTACGCGTAGTTATTACTACAGATCACGGTACTGTGCGCGTTGAAAATCCGGTTAAGGTAGTTGGCGATAAATCAACCAATACCAACTTGCGTTACAAAGCGGGCAGAAATCTGAATTACAATGCGAAAGAAGTGATTGAAGTGAAAACGCCAGGTGATTTTCATCTACCGAAAATCAATGTGAGCACCACCTACATTTTCGCACAACACAATGACTTCTTTGTGTATCCGAATAACTACAATCAATTTGTAAATTATTACCAAAACACCTTTCAACATGGAGGGGTAAGTATGGAAGAAATGATGATACCTTTTGTTCAGTTAGTTCCAAAATCATGAAAGCGTATTCTGTAAGTACTCTAATAGAAATAGAAGCTGTTGCACAAGACTTTATAGCAACACATGAATCAGGTATTTTTGAGGTCGTTGGTGAAATGGGTGCAGGTAAGACCACCTTTATTTCAGAAGTGGTCCGTCAATTGGGAGAAGAATCGCCCAGTTCTCCAACATATTCTTTAGTTAATGAATATGAATTGGCTTCAGGAGAGGTGGTTTATCACTTTGATTTGTATCGCATACAAGACACAAACGAGCTCATTGAATTCGGTTTTGAAGATTATTTGTATAGCGAAGCGAAATACGTTTTTATTGAATGGCCTGAGAAAGCGGCGCCGTTTTTAGAGAAAACAAAACAGCTTCGCATTCGCGAAGCTGCTGGTATGAGAGTCATTGAATTTTAGTGTTTGTTGTCCTGTGAAGAGGTAGTTGGAGCAGGAACCTCTTGCATTTTAATATCTTTCACGGCGGGTTCAACGGCTAAGGTGTCTTTTTTAGCCGTGGTATCTGCATGTTCTTTCACATCAACGGTATGCTTCATTTCTGCAGCAGGAATTGCAGCGTCTAATGTTTTACGTTTAGCAGCTACATTGCCGTTCACATTCACGAACAACAAAGTTAAAGCTACACCTAGAGGTGCTATGAGCCATAAGAAAAAAGAGCCTTCTTTGGAATTTTGATTCGCCATGGGTTTTTCAAATTTTGATGGCCAAAAATAGTGGAATGCTTGCTACTATCAAAATTTATGAGGAATATCAAATTGCAATTGCGTAAATTCGGGCTAGAAATCAAGACCCGGGCTTATGTCTAAAAAACACTTCCATTCGTTGGCCAGAGAGGCGGCATTAGCTACCCAAGAAGAAATGTTACACGTTGGAAAAAGCATGCAACAGCTTGTTATTGGTATGCCAAAGGAGACGTCCTTTCAAGAACGCCGCGTGGCTTTAGCCCCAGAAAGTGTGGCGTTATTGGTTAGTAGAGGGCATGATGTGATTATTGAATCGGGCGCCGGTGCGGAAAGCAATTTCACTGACCATGACTACAGTGAAAATGGGGGGAAAGTGGTTTATGATAAGAAAGAAGTGTTTCAGTCGAATATTATCATGAAAGTTTCTCCGCCTAGTTTGGAAGAAATTGAAATGATGCCTGGGAGACAAACCATTATTTCCGCCTTGAATTTACCGGTGCAGTCGAAAGAGAGTTTTGTTCAAATGAGCAACAAAAAAATCACGGCCATTGCATGGGATTATATTCAAGATAAGCAAGGTATTTATCCCATTGTTCGCGCTATGGGAGAGATAGCAGGAAATACATCCATTATGTTAGCCGCTGAATATCTAAGTCAACATACTGGAGGGCGAGGCTTAATGCTTGGTGGAATTACGGGTGTGCGCCCAACAGAAGTTGTCATCATTGGAGCAGGAACTGTGGGCGAAAATGCTGCAAGAGCTGCCATGGGCCTAGGTGCAAGTGTAAAGGTGTTTGATAACAGCATTTACAAATTAAAACGTATTCAAAATGATTTAGGCATTCATCTTTGGACCAGTACCATTCAGCCTTCGGAACTAAAGAAGGCTTTAAGTAACGCCGATGTGGTTATTGGAGCCATTCGATCGAAAACAGGAAGAACGCCTGTAGTGGTTTCAGATGAAATGGTTCAGCAAATGAAGCAAGGAAGTGTCATTGTTGATGTGAGTATAGATCGGGGAGGATGCTTTGAAACTTCAGAGGTAACCTATCATGAAAATCCGGTTTACAGAAGACACGGTGTCATTCATTATTGTGTTCCAAATATTGCTGCACGCGTGTCTAGAACGGCCTCGTATGCACTTTCAAATATTTTTGCACCGGTCATTCTTGACTTAGGTGACGAAGGCGGAATTGTGAATTTAATTCGCAATCAGAAAGGGTTCCGCAATGGAGTGTATCTCTATCACGGAACCCTAACCAATGAGGATATTGCAAGGAGCTTCGATTTAACGTGGAAGCCACTTGAGCTTCTAATTGAAGCTATTTAATGGCTATTCATCATGTCCCTTGAATAGGAGTAAACCAATGGATACGTTGCCACGCAAGGCAATACGTTGAGAAATTTCTGTTTCAAATCCCGGACCCCCGAGGTTTTCGCCCATGTCATAGGTTCTTGTGGTAATAGCCGTTCCTCCACCCACATAAAAATCAAATAGAATACGGTCATCTTGACCCAGCCATTTTTGGTAGCCCAATTGGAAGCCGTAAACACCCACATGTGTTTTAAGCCCTTGTGTACCTCCAGTAGGATTCGCATAGTAATAGGTAGAGTCAGCAGGATCTAAAAGATAATCTTGATATTCATTTAACGTTGCACTTGAGAAACGCTGTGAAGAATAAAAACCACCATACATGCCTTCCATAGGTTTATTGAAATAATAACGCACTTCTGGATCTATGGAAAATCCCGCTTTACTGTTATCCATATCAATGTCATAATATAGGCCACCTGCTTGGTCTTCTAAGCCCGAAGACTTTGGAAATAAATTGGGACTTACACCAATAGCCACGGAAACGTCTGGAGTTCCAGGAATTAAATACTCCACATGCCCCGTAAATTTCATGTTTCGAGGCAAAGTCATGGGAGTTAATTTAATTGCCAATTGAGCATAACTTGCTGTGGCAGCGAGAGTAATGCAAAAAGAAAGAAATAGTTTTTTCATTTGTATTGGTTATAAACCAAATATAAATGAAAAGTGTATTACGCAAAAGACTCAATAGGCGGACACGTACAAACCAAGTTTCTGTCACCGTAAGCATTGTCAACACGTGCCACGGTAGTCCAGAATTTGTTTTCACGAAGACCTGGCATTGGGTAAGCCGCCTCTGATCTGCTGTAGGCGTGAGTCCATTCATCGGCAGTTAATTCAACAGCCGTATGAGGAGCCATTTTCAATACATTGTCTTGCTTGTCTGCCGTACCATTTTCAACGTTCGATATTTCTTGACGAATGAGTATCATGGCATCGCAGAATCTATCCAATTCTACCAAAGGTTCACTCTCCGTTGGTTCTACCATTAAAGTACCAGCTACAGGGAAAGAAACTGTTGGTGCATGAAATCCATAGTCCATTAATCGCTTGGCAATATCTTCAACCTCCACGCCGAAAGCCTTGAAAGAGCGGCAGTCCAGAATCATTTCATGCGCCACATGCCCATGTGTACCGGTGTATAAAACATCATAGTGATTTTTTAAACGGGCCTTCATGTAATTGGCATTTAAAATGGCAACTTTAGTAGCATTGGTTAATCCTTCACCACCAAGCATTTTAATATAAGCATAAGAGATCCACAAAATAAGAGCACTTCCGAATGGAGCGGAAGCCACACCATGAATAGCGTGTTCGCCACCTGTTTTAATTAAACTGTTGCCAGGTAGGAAGGGTTTTAAATGAGCTGCAACACCAATGGGACCCATGCCAGGTCCGCCACCACCGTGTGGAATTGCAAATGTTTTATGTAAGTTCAAGTGACAAACATCTGCGCCAATGTTACCCGGATTTGTAAGTCCAACTTGAGCATTCATGTTTGCACCATCCATATATACTTGTCCGCCGTTGTCATGAACAATCTGCGTAATTTCTCGAATGGCCTCTTCATATACACCATGTGTTGAGGGGTAAGTAACCATAAGCGCAGCCAAGTTATCCTTGTGTTCTTCAGCTTTAGCACGTAAGTCAGCCACATCTACGTTTCCGTTTTCATCACATTTGGTAACCACTACTTTTAATCCGGCCATAACGGCTGAAGCGGGGTTGGTACCATGTGCCGAAGAAGGAATAAGACAAATGTTTCTGTGTCCTTCTCCACGACTTCTGTGGTAAGCCATAATGACCAATAGTCCTGCTAACTCGCCTTGCGCACCTGAATTAGGTTGAAGTGAAACACCAGCAAAACCAGTACATGCACAAAGGTCTTTTTCCAATTCTACCAACATCTTCTGGTAGCCTTGTGTTTGAGATGCTGGTGCGAAGGGATGTATTGAATTTAATTCAGGCCAAGACAAAGGCATCATTTCAGAAGTGGCGTTTAACTTCATGGTGCATGATCCTAATGGAATCATGGCATGTGCTAAAGACAAATCTTTATTTTCCAATTTCTTCATGTAACGCAACATTTCAGTTTCACTGTGATGTGCATTGAAATGCGGATGAGTCAAGAAAGAAGAAGTTCTTGCCATTGAACCGAACGAACATTCGGTAGGAATATTTACTGATTCATGTTTCCCAGTTAAAACGTAGAATAATTCATTGATATCAGCCGCTGTTGTAGTTTCATTGATGGCAACACGAACCTCGCTGGAAGTAACATATACATTAACCGTTTTCTCTTCAGCACGTTGATTAACCGCTTGAATATCCAATCCGGTAATGGTTATGGTGTCGAAGAAATGTTCGTTGACAACGGTATTACCTGCCTGCTTCAGAGCAGATGCTAGTCCCAAAGTATGTCTGTGTATACGGGTTGAGATGGTTTGAAGTCCTTTTGGACCGTGATAAACGGCGAACATAGAAGCCATGACTGCAAGCAGCGCTTGGGCTGTACAAATGTTCGATGTTGCTTTTTCTCTGCGTATGTGTTGTTCTCTGGTTTGAAGCGCCATGCGGTAGGCGGTATTGCCCATGCGGTCTTTAGACACTCCAATGATTCGACCAGGCATGTTGCGTTTGAATTCATCGCGAGTTGCGAAGAAAGCGGCATGCGGTCCACCAAATCCCATTGGAACACCGAAGCGTTGTGAATTTCCAAAACAAATGTCTGCACCCCACTCACCAGGAGGTGTAACTGAAATTAAAGCCATTAAATCAGAAGCTACCGCTACCATAACACCGTTAGCATGGGCACCTTCACAGAAGAGACTGTAATCTTCTATACTTCCCTGAGCATTCGGAAATTGAACACATGCGCCAAAATAATTTTCATCGAACTGGTGTGTTTTGTAATCACCAATTACTAGTTCAATACCAAGGTGGAAAGCACGTCCCTTTAGAACATCGATGGTTTGAGGGAACACGTGTTGATCTACAAAATATTTGTTTGCTTGCTCTTTGGCCTTCGGCTTGCTGTGATTGAATAAAATCATGGCTTCCGCAGCCGCAGTTCCTTCATCAAGTAAACTGGCATTGGCTATTGGAAGGCCAGTCAAATCTGTTACCATGGTTTGGTAATTCAAGAGTGCTTCAAGTCTTCCTTGCGCAATTTCAGCTTGGTAAGGGGTATAGGCGGTGTACCATCCTGGATTTTCAAAGATGTTTCTTAAAATAACCGCTGGCGTATGGGTTGGGTGGTAACCCAGACCTAAATAAGATTTCGCAACTACATTCATCTTTCCCAGTTCCCAAGCATGAGCTAAGTATGCTTCTTCACTTAATGCATTTCCAACAGCCAAAGGTGCTGAAAGACGAATTGCCGCGGGAACGGTGTGATCTATGAGTTCATCTAAAGTTGAAACACCAATGGCTTTCAACATGTGATTCATTTCTTCTTGACGTGGTCCGTTATGACGAGCCTCAAAATTGGTAGATGACATGATTTTAATTTTTTGCATAGCAAATATACTTCTTCAAATGCCGAACAAACCAACTGAA
Organism: uncultured Chryseobacterium sp.; assembly: GCA_964430305.1. GTDB lineage: Bacteria > Bacteroidota > Bacteroidia > Flavobacteriales_D > Sanyastnellaceae > CAIZGX01. Next base: position 26,659 of record CAYSEX010000018.1, on the reverse strand, counting down.
AATAATCATGTCTGTTGTACTTTTGAACTTTCATGTCTGAATTACCAACCATATCAACAGATCTTCCCAAGTCTAGTCAATACAAAGCACTTGCTTCTCAAGCTTTTATACTAGCCGAAGGTGAGACCAATTTTGTTGCAACAGCTGGAAATATCATGGCCTTGTTGAAACAACATTTCAATTTTTGGTGGGTAGGTTTGTATGTGGTGAATCAAGATGAATTGCATTTGTTTGTTTTCCAAGGCCCCGTAGCCTGCACGCGAATTGGATTTGGCAAGGGTGTGTGTGGAACGGCATGGCAAAACAGGGCCACCATTGTTGTGCCCAACGTAGATGAGTTTCCTGGTCACATTGCCTGTAGCAGCGCTTCGAAAAGCGAAATTGTAGTTCCCATTATAAAGAACAATGAAGTGATTGCTATTCTTGACGTAGATAGTGAACACCTCGATTTCTTCGACGAGGATGATGTAGACGGATTGGAAGAAATTGCAAACATTTTGGCCAATGAAGTTTTTTAGTCGCCTGTTCGGTATTGGTGTTTCATTTGTTGTAATAGCATGCGCTCAGCAACGCGGAATAAAGGGAGGTGAAAAAGATACTACCGCTCCGAAAGTAGTTCAGGCAAGTCTCGATTCGGTTTCTACCAATTTTCATGGAACTTCAATTGCAATGACTTTCAATGAATGGGTGCAAATCGGCAGCGCATCTGAAGTAGTATTTACGCCATCATTGAAACAGCCTCCGCTACTGAAATTAAAAGGAAAGACAGTCACACTTTCTTGGACAGATACGTTACAAAGAAACACTACCTATCAGGTAGATTTTTCCAAAGCAATTTCAGATGTAACAGAGAATAATTACTGCTCAGCCAATTTTGTTTTTTCTACGGGTCCTGATTTAGACAGCCTGCAAATTCAAGGAATTGTGCGCGATGCATTAACAGGTGCAATTCCTGAAAAAGCTGTTGTATTGTTGTATTCAGATTCACTTTTTGGAAAAGTTGCGTATTCTCAATCACTGAAAAATGATGGCAGCTTTGTATTTAAATACTTACCCAATGCCTTCTTTAAACTAGCGGTTTTGGTTGATGAAAACGGCAATGGTGTGTGGGACGAAAACGAAAAGGGGGCCTTTCAATCGAATGATGTTAAGCCCAATGATCCCAATCTGATTCAGCCTATAAAAATTCAAACTGCACCGCAAACCATCACGTGTGCAGTTCCAGAAGATTTTGTAACTGATTCATTAGGCACGGGTTTCATTGTTCGCAAGCCAGGTATGAATAAATCACTCCGCTTGGCGGAAACAGAGGCAAATAGGCCTTTCAGATATGGGGCGTTAAATGACATTACAGATACACTTTATTTTGCCTTGGGGGGTGAGGTAACCAATGATTTTGTTGGTGTTCGAATGGCATATGGTGAAACATGCATAGACACACTCTCTAGTTTTTTTTCCAAACGGGCCGAACTACCTGAATTCAAGTTTCACGGTCGATTGCAGAAAAATCCAGATCAAATATTGCTCATTGAGGCTCCATGTTATAGCGTGTTGAAAGCGGGTGCTAAAGCTCAAGTGTCTTTTCATGGCCTACAGGCTGAAGCCTCCATCATTGAAACAGGCAGTCCGCTGCATTTTGCGGTTCAATTGGGTGCTGAAAAAGATGAGTTAACAGGAGAAATTCAGGTGCAAATTTTACCTGGAGTTTTCGAAACAGTGTATGGCACCTCAAATGATACTTTAGCATTCAAAGGAGCCTTCACACCGAAAGAAAAATTGGGTTCATTACTTCTTGAATTTGAAAAATTTGGTTCACCTTACGCCTCTTGCTTTGTAGAACTGAGAAATGAAAAAATGGCACTTGTGAAGCAAGCACCGCTATCATTCGCAGCAATGGAATTCACAGATTTGTTGCCAGGCAAATATTTTATTCGTGTGGTTTGGGATGAAAATCAAAATGGTCAATGGGATGTGAATGATTTAGAGAGTAAGCAGGTTGCAGAATATACTGAAATCGCATCAACGCCCATTACAGTCAAAGCCAACTGGCAAATGAAGGTGAAACTTTAAAACGCAACCTTGGTGTTTTTTCTCACCCTAGGTTTTTTACCTTCAACACAGAGTCGTTTCCAATTTTCTGCTGAGTAATAGTCTCCCAAAATTTCTCCTTGCTTCCAATACTCGCAGGCTTTGTCCTTTTCATGCATGAAGTAAGCGGTTTCACCGGCGAAATAAAAGGCCTGTTCGCGATAATCATTAACACCAAGCAAAATGTCTTGGAATGTTTGCATTGCCTCGTTCAATCTATTCATTTGAAGAAGAATTACTCCATACTCTAATTTAGCTTCTACGAGGTTAGAATCAACACGCAAAGCTTCTTCCATGCTTTTTAGGGCTGAGCTGTATTGTTTTTTGCTGTAGAAAATGGCGCCTTCTAAAAAGTACGAAGGTGCGTAATGATCGTTGAATTCAAGACTTCGTTCGAGAGCTAATACCGCTTGTTTGTTTTTCCCTTGGGAATAGTAATTGGCGGCCAGCCAGTAATACCCTTTAAAGTCTTGTGGAAATTGATGCGAGTGTAACAACAGCAGCTCCTGACTTGTAAGGTAATTTCCCATTTGGTAATTGCAAATACCTCTATTCAAAGTCAATTCAGAGGCACTGGGACAGGCATCGAGACTTGCAGATTGATAGGCGAAATCGGCGCGTTCAAGAAATCCGTTTTTGAATAAAATATTTCCAAACACAAACCAATCGCACCTTGAAAATTGTGTAGAATCGGCCTGCAATGCAATAGACAAGGCATCTTCATATTTTCCCGAATCATAGGCTTGTTCGGCCTGCAATATGATTTGTGAGAAAACTGGGGTTGTCAGCAGTGAAAATAAAATGATGAAGCCATTTCGGAACATGCTGCAAATTACGAGTATTCAGGAATTAGGTTACCTCGGTTGTGAACTTTTTGAACAATGAATTGGGTATGAAATGGAAAAAAGTATGACCAATACTTTCAAATACAATTTACTTTTATATTGAATTTCAAATTGATATGAAAAAAATATTACTTCTCTTTTTGTCTTGTGCAGTTCTTTCGAGTGCTCATTCTCAGGACTTCTTCGGTGCATCAACAAGTAACTATGGCGGTCTGTATAGCATTGACTACAATCCCGCAAACATGGCAGACAATCGTTTGAAATTTGATTTACAATTGTTTGGACTTGGTTACAATGTAGGTCAAAATTTTATTGGATTTAAACCGCAATATTTGGTTCGCGACGGTGGAATTACCAGTTCAAGCTATCCATTACTAGACCCAACTCCCCCAACGCTAGACTTTACTAGCCCTCAATTCAAAGACAATCGAAGCGCCATTGTTACTGGCCAAATTCAACTACCAAGTCTCTATATTGCGCTTTCAGACAAGTATGGTTTTTCTATTAGTGGAAAGCAGCGTAATTACCTGAACATTGACGGAGTGGACAGACAATTATATGAATTAGCATTCAATTCTCTTGATCTTCCCTCTCTACAGAACATTGCCTTTACAAATGATAAACTGAGTGTACAAACCATGAGTTGGATGGAGTACGGATTCGGATTTGGTGCGGTTGTTCACGACGAAGGACAGCATTTTGTTAAGGTTGGTGGAAAGATGAAAGCATTATTTGGTTTAACAGCGGCATACCTCTACAGCAATGATTTTAAGTTTGAGGTTACTTCAGACACCACGGTTACACTTATTAGTAGCGAAACGAGTTATGGAGTAGCTCAAAATTTCGAATCCAATCAGAACAATGCAAAGTTTGATTGGGTATCTCGCATGGGGTTAGGATTTGATTTCGGAGCTGTTTACGAATGGAGACCAAAATACTTAGATTACAAATATGACATGGATGGCGAGACCAATCTTTGGAGAAGAGAAAAGAATAAATACAAACTGAAAGTTGGTGTTTCATTGAATGATTTAGGTGGAATTAAATTCAAAAAAGGGAATGGCTCAGGCGACTTCACCGCCAATGTGGTGAATTGGGACATTAACAACATTGTATTGGGAGATACAACGGCTGTTGCAGACTTAACAGACACACTGAATAACAGATTTGGTATTCCAAGTACAAGTGATTATTTCAAAATGAATTTGCCTACAGCGTTGAATACAAACATTGATTTTCAAATCTGGAGAGATTTATATATCAGTCAAACCAATATGATAGCCTTCGGGTTTTCAAACAATCCGAATAAGGTCAGAGAACACTCGGTGTTTGCAATTATTCCAAGATGGGATCATCGCGTTGCAGGCGTTTCTGTTCCCATTTCCTACAGTCCGTTGATGGGTTTAAGAACGGGTATTGCCTTGAGATTTGGGCCAATTACAGCAGGTACAAGTAGTTTGTATCCGTATACGAGATTCTTGCGCGCTGATGGTGAAGGATCAAAAGATATTTATGGTGCAGATTTTTACATGAGTGTTCATATTCCTATTGCTTACAAACGAGTTAAGGATAGAGATAAAGATAAAGTATCGAATAGAAAAGATGAATGTCCTGATGTTCCAGGAACCTGGGAGTTTCTAGGATGTAGTGATCGCGATAATGATCACATAAGAGACGAAGAAGATGCTTGTCCCGATGTGTATGGGTTGAAAGAATTGCAGGGCTGTCCTGATAAAGATGGCGATGGAGTAACAGATTTGAAAGATGATTGTGTGGATGTTCCTGGATTGAAATCATTGGCCGGTTGTCCAGACCAAGACAACGATGGAATTGCAGATGGTAAAGATGATTGTCCAACAGAGACTGGTTTAGCACAATTTAACGGATGTCCGGATCGTGATGGCGACGGTATCATGGATAAAAATGATGATTGCCCAGATGATAAAGGTTTGGTGCAGTTCAACGGATGTCCGGATCGTGATGAAGACGGTGTAATGGATAAAGCAGATAATTGTCCAGATGTGAAAGGACTAGTTCAACTCAACGGTTGTCCAGATCAAGATGGTGATGGAATTATTGACCAAGATGACTTGTGTCCAACTGAATTTGGAATTGCTGCTCGTAAAGGTTGTCCTGCTCCATCTTTAACTGAATTTGTTGGTGGAACAGAAATAGAAACGGTTAGACAAACAGCAGATGTTTTTGCATACAGTAAAGAGGTAGACACCAAGCAGGCTCAATTCAAATTAGCCGGATTCGGAATTGATACTGTTACGGTTGTCTATGTAAGCGCTCCAAATCTTCGTGGCAAGAATGCTTACAAAGAAAAAGATGGTTACTTCAGATTCCCGAAAGAAGCTGAGGCGGTTGTATTAAAGGAAGAAGAAAAAGAAGTGATTAAAAAAGCGTTTAATAATCTGGAGTTTGAAACGGCAAAAGATGTCATTAAATCAGAATCTCTTGCTAGTTTAGATGAATTGGCGAATCTCTTGGTTACTTACCCAAATTGGAAGCTTCGCATCAGTGGTCATACAGATAACAAAGGAAAGCGTGAAACAAACTTGGCGTTGTCAAAGAAGAGGGCGGAAGCGGTAAAAACCTACCTCATGACCAAAGGATTGCCAGATTCTAAATTCGAAGTATTATTCTTCGGTCCAGATCAGCCTATTGCTCCGAATGATACAGAGGAGGGAAGAGCAAAGAATAGAAGGGTTGAAATGCTAATTGTAGAGTAAATATTTCCGTTACTGAATAGAAAGGCGCCGTTCCAATAGGAATTGGCGCCTTTTCTTTTTTCATTCAGCTTGACTTGAACGAATAAAACATCTTTGTTAAAAATAAAGTCCTATGGAAAGAGAAATAAACTCAGTAGGCGTTTGGGTCTACGCAGATTAAGAAATTGGTTTTGGTTAGTTGGGTTAATTGGTTGAAACGGCTTCATTCATTGAATGAAGCCGTTTTGTTTTTATACTCAACAGTTTCGTTTATGGCCTCTCTGAGCGAACCATATTGAATTTGAAAAACCTCAACGGCTTTGGTTCCTTTGAATGTATTGGTTTCGCCATAATTGCGAATGATTTCTTTCGTCACGCTTGCCTTCTTTCCGGTGAAAATTTCAGACATACGCTCAAGTATATAAACCACATTTAACTGCCATTTTTTGGCAATACCTGTTCCTATTTTAACCTGAAGTGCAGCCGCTATAGTTGAGAAAAGTTGCGCCATGCTCCAATTTTCACTCACTAAAATAAATCTCTCATTCGTTGCTCCTTGTGCATATGCTGCAAGCATGGCTTGCACAACATTGTGCACGGTTACAAGTCCGGTTCCACCTGCAGGCATTGCCGGTAAACCTTTCTCTATGCGCTGAAACAATGTCCCAGAACTTTGACTGAATACACCCGGACCAAGAATAACTCCGGGATTGAAAATGGTGCAAGGTAATCCCTCTTCAATTCCTCTCCAGACTTCGAGCTCTGCTAGATACTTACTTCTCGAATAATTGGTATAATACAAGGCCATGTCTCGAGGCGTGTCTTCATTTATGGTCTCCGTTCCATTTTTACCCAAGGCTGAAATTGAACTCACATAAATGAGATGATCTATTTTGTTTTCTATGCATGCGTTGACCACGTTAGCGGTACCTTCAACGTTTGTCTCCATTAAAGTTTGTGCATCTTTCGGATGGTAAGAAACCACAGCAGCGCAGTGAAAAACGTGAGTTGCTTTTTCTGTAATTTCCAAAACATTTTCAAAATCTGTGAGATCCAATTTCTCCCATGAAAGGAATGACAAGAGTTGCTCTTTGTTATAAAATTGAAATAACGAATGGAGATGCTTTTTCTTTTTTTCTTCATGATAACAAGCCCTAACGGGAACCCCCATTTCGGCAAGTCGAAGACATAAATGACTTCCAACCAATCCCGTTGCTCCAGTTACCACAATCATGCTGGCGAAGATATACCGATATTTGCACGGTGAATGTGAACGACCGCATAAAAAGTATTTTGAAAGCGCTTCCTGTTAAACCTGGCGTGTATCAATACCTCGATGAACATGGGGTGGTGATTTATGTTGGAAAAGCAAAAAACCTGAAGAATAGGGTTTCAAGCTATTTCGTTAAACAACAATTTGATCAGGTTAAAACCAAGCGGTTGGTTGAAAAAATTGCGGATATCCGCTACACTGTTGTAGAGTCAGAATCAGATGCCCTTCTTCTGGAAAATACATTGATAAAATCGCATAAACCGCGATACAATATTCTACTCAAGGACGATAAATCATACGCCAGTATTGTCATCAAGAACGAGCCCTTTCCGCGGGTATTTGCAACAAGGCAAATTCTTCAAGACGGCTCGAAATATTTTGGCCCGTATACGAACGGTAAGGCACTATACACCTTGCTAGATGTAATTAAAGATGTTGTTCCTATGCGCACCTGCACGCTTGACTTAAAGCCAGCAAATATTGAAGCAGGGAAATTTAAAGTTTGCTTGGAATACCATTTGGGTAATTGTTTGGGTCCGTGTGAGGGCAAACAAAAAGAATCTGAGTACTTGCAAGGAATAGATTACGCTCGACGCGTGATTAAAGGTGAAATTGTGGAAGTAATGAAATCATTGCGCGAAGAGATGATTCAATGTGCAGAAAATCTCGAGTTTGAAAAGGCCCAACGCCTCAAGGAAAGAATTCATTCTCTTGAACAATTCAAAGTAAAAACAACCATTGTAAATCCTGAAATAGACAAGGTGGGTGTTTTAACAATCGCAAGAGACGGCATGTCATGTTTTGCGAATTGGATGGTTATTAATAGAGGAAGCATTGTTCAAGTGTACACAGCAGAGGTGGTGCGTGCCGAAGACCAAGATGAACAGGAGGTTATTTACAGTATTGCTCAGAATTGTTTGGAAAGAACCTCTCACCAGGTTAAACAAATTGTAACCGCCGTTGAAATTGAAGAGGAAATACCCGGAATTTCCTGGATGGTTCCTCAACGCGGTGACAAAAGAAAACTGTTAGAGTTGTCGGAAAAAAATGCACAATTTTTCTTGGGAGAGTCCAAGAAGCGAGAAGCATTTTTAGACCCCGAAAAAAACACGCGTCGCATTTTAGAGACGCTCAAAGCCGACTTGCGCATGCATGTTCTACCCGAGCACATTGAGTGTTTTGATAATTCAAATATTCAAGGAACAAATCCGGTGAGCGCATGCGTTGTGTTCAAAGACGCCAAGCCAAGTAAGAAAGATTATCGCATTTTTAACATTGAATCGGTGGAAGGACCCGATGATTTTGCTTCCATGACTGAGGCAGTGGGAAGACGTTATTCTAGATTACTTCGTGAAGATCAACCCCTGCCGCAATTGCTTATTATTGACGGTGGAAAAGGCCAGCTGTCTGCTGCCATGAAAGCGCTGGAAGCACTTGATTTAAGAGGTAAAATAACCATCATTGGTATCGCTAAACGATTGGAAGAAATTTATTTTCCTGGTGACGAAATACCCCTTTATCTCGACAAAAGAAGTGAATCTTTGAAACTCATTCAACACCTCAGAAATGAAGCACACCGATTTGGATTAAGTAAACACCGAAACAGAAGAAGCAAAGGTGCCATTGGTTCCGAATTGGATTTGATTCAAGGGGTTGGAAAAATGTCTCGAGAAAAACTGCTTCGTTCCTTTGGTTCGGTCGCCAAAATAAAGCAGCAAACTATAGAAAATTTGAAACAAGTTGTTTCCGAATCAATAGCCAAAAAGGTCTATCAATATTTTCATTTGAATGAATAAGAAGCAAACTTTGTATCTAATTTAGTAATCTGAAATTTGACACATGCAAAATGAGTTTCCCTTAGAAAAAAGGTATTTGAAAATAATCTGGTGGACAGCTATGTCTCCTTGGATTTTATTTTCTGTTGGCCTTATTGTTCTCTTAAACAGCGGTCTTCCAGATATCGCCAGCTTGGCCAACCCAAAAGTGGGTTTAGCTTCTCAGATATACGCTGCTGATGGTACTGTGATGGGAACGTTCTACAAAGAAAATCGTTCAGATATTACATACGAAGAAATTCCGCAGCACGTGAAAGATGCTTTGTTAGCTACGGAAGATGTGCGTTTCCTTGAACACAGTGGAATTGATTTTAGAAGCCTAGCGCGTGCATTGTTTTCAATGGGGTCAGACGGAGGCGGAAGTACAATTACACAGCAGCTAGCCAAACTACAATTTACCCGTGATTTCGAAAATGTGAGTATGTTAACTCGTGTGGGTCAAAAATTTCAAGAGTGGGTCATTGCATTGCGTCTTGAACGTTTGTATACCAAAGAGGAAATTCTGACCATGTACCTCAATCAATATGATTTCTTGAATCAAGCAGTAGGTATTAAAAGTGCAGCTCAAATTTACTTTAATACTTCGCCAGATTCACTAACCGTGAATCAAGGGGCTATGTTGGTTGGAATGCTTAAAAATTCCTCTTTGTACAATCCAATTAAACGCGATTCTTTGGTTCGAAAGAGAAGGGAAGTGGTACTTGATCAGATGGTGAAGTATGGAAAATTAGAAGAATCAGAATATGAAAAGTTACGTGTGGAGCCACTTGGTCTGCAGTATACCGCAGTGAGCCACGAAACTGGTGAAGCACCATACTTCCGCGAAGCAGTAAGACAAAAACTGACTGAAATTTTTGAGGAGAAAGATGAGAAGGGTGAATACAAATACAAAAAAACAGATGGAACCCCATTCAACATTTATGAAGACGGATTGCGCGTTTACACCACCTTGGATTTAAACATGCAGCATCACGCAGAATATGCGGTAGAAGAGCATCTAAAACGCGAACTTCAACCGGCATTCACACGAGATTTGAAATACAGAAAAAAAGAAAAATATCCGTTTTATAATGGGATTTCTGATGATGATAAAAACCGCATTATTCGTCAGGCAGTTGAATCAAGCGATCGATACAAAATGATGGCCGGGCATATGTGTCCCGATTGTCAGCGCCCAAAAGGATTCATTGAACAGGTGAACGGACAACACCATTGTAAAGAGGAACAGGGTGGTTGCGGTCACCGTTGGCCAATTCTAGACGAAGGGGAAATGGATCAGGCCATGCACAAGCCCGTGAAGATGAAAGTATACTCACACAGGGGATACAGAGACACGTTGCTCAGTCCATATGACAGCATCATTTACCACAAAACCATTTTGCATGCATCGCTCATGTCAGTAGATCCCAATAACGGATTTGTTAAAGCCTGGGTAGGTGGTATTGATTACAAGTACTTCAAATATGACAATGTTTGGTTATCGAAAAGGCAGGTTGGCTCAACGTTTAAACCATTCGTTTACGCCACTGCCATGCGTATGGGCATAAATCCCTGCGAACCCATTGTTTGCTCGGGTGGTTGTATAGATTTACCTACTGGTGGTCAGTGGTGCCCGAAAGGCGGTGGTGGCGGGACATATACCATGGCAAGGGCTTTGGCAGGATCCATAAACGCAGCAGCGGCAACACTCATTTCAAAATTTGGACCCGAGCCAGTTATTGCCATGCTCAGACACATGGGTGTGAAGAGCGATATTCCTATGATGTATTCCATTGCTTTGGGTGCCGCGAATATTTCGCTGTTTGAATTGCTAGGCGCACAAGCCACACTGGTTAATCAAGGATTGTACATAGAGCCAACGTTCATTATGCGTGTAGAAGATAGAAACGGAAATTTGATTTACGAAGCCGATCCTGTCATTGACCAAGCCTTGGATCCAGATATTGCATATGAGACTGTAAAACTCATGAAAGGTGTTTGCGATCATGGAACAGCTTCGCGTATTCGAAGTAATTCGAAATACGGAGGAATTAAGCACCCGCTTGCAGGTAAAACAGGAACAACACAGAACAACACAGACGGTTGGTTTGTGGGTATGACCCCTGATTTAGTAACCGCTGTTTGGGTGGGGGCACAAGACCCAACAATCCGATTCTCTTCAACTTTTTACGGGCAAGGAGCGAATACAGGATTACCCATATTCGGCTACTTCATGAACAAGGTTTATCGAGATCCAAAAATTAAAATTTCAACGGAAGATTTCAAAAAGCCAGAAAACTACGATCCGAAAAAGTTTGAATGTGTGGGTGAAATGGGAGACCTGTTCTCGGAAGATTGGTGGGGAGAGGGAGAAGAAATACTGAACGGAGAGTTAGAATTTGACGGCGATGATGGAAAAACGAATGTTGAAAATCAAACACCATAGACATGGGATTCAATAAAGTAAGAGCTTCTGCTGCAGAAGCATGTGAAGGCATAACCTCTGGCATGACGCTTATGGTCGGCGGATTCGGGTTGTGTGGTATTCCAGAAAATTGTATTTCGGAATTGGTGAAGATGGGTGTAAAAGACCTAACGTGCATATCAAACAACGCTGGAGTAGATGATTTCGGCTTGGGCCTGTTGCTTCAACAAAAACAAGTCAAGAAAATGATTAGTTCGTATGTGGGCGAAAATGCTGAATTCGAACGACAAATGTTGAGCGGTGAATTGGAGGTAGAATTAATACCTCAAGGAACATTGGCTACCCGATGCATGGCAGCTGGATACGGTATGCCCGTTGTGTATACACCTGCAGGTGTAGGGACCGAAGTGGCGGAAGGAAAAGAAGTTCGTGAGTTCAAGGGTAAGAAATATTTAATGGAAGAGGCATTCGATGCCGACTTCGCTTTGGTGAAAGCTTGGAAGGGAGATGCCATGGGAAATTTGGTGTTTCGTTCTACTGCACGAAACTTCAATCCCATGATGGCCATGGCCGGAAAAATAACCATTGTTGAAGTGGAGGAATTGGTTCCATTGGGTGCTTTAGATCCCGACCACATTCATACCCCAGGTATTTACGTGCATCGTATTTTTCAGGGTGCGAATTATGAAAAACGAATTGAGCAGCGCACTGTTCGCCAAAAAATATAATTATGGCTTGGGATAAAATTGGAATCGCGAAGCGTATTGCACAAGAAGTGCAAGATGGAACATATGTAAATTTAGGTATTGGCATTCCCACCTTGGTAGCGAATTATATTCCAGAAGGAATGGAAGTGGAGTTACAAAGTGAAAATGGAATTTTGGGTATGGGACCTTTTCCATTTGAGGGAGAAGAAGATGCCGATTTAATTAATGCAGGAAAGCAAACGGTGACCCTGCGCGAAGGTTCTTCCATATTCGATAGTGCCATGAGCTTCGGTATGATTCGCGCACAGAAAGTAGATTTAACCATTTTGGGAGCAATGGAGGTGAGTGAAAATGGCGACATAGCGAATTGGAAGGTTCCAGGTAAAATGGTGAAAGGAATGGGTGGCGCCATGGATCTAGTGGCTAGCGCGAAGAATATCATTGTAGCTATGCAACATTGCGACAAAGCAGGTAATTCTAAATTATTACCTCAATGCACCTTGCCTTTAACAGGTATTCATTGCATTAAAAAAGTAGTTACCGACTTGGGTGTTTTTGATATTCGAGAAGGTGCATTTCATTTGGTAGAATTGGCCCCCGATGTTTCTCTCGAAGAGGTTGTAGCCAAGACCGCTGGTAGATTGGTGGTGTCTGGTTCGTAGAATTTTATTCTTTGTGGTTTAAAATCGACGAATTTGAACTTTGTTCATGGCATTCTTGTCTTAGTTTGTATAACAAATGAATAACATGAAAAAAGTCTTTGGTTTTTTGGTCCTTACACTCACTACTCTTTTTGCTGCTGCACAAGAGTGTAATACCTTCAACCTTTCCATTACGCCAGGCTCAACCTGGTATGTATACAGCTATTCCGGCGAAGTTCTTGACCAAGGTTCAACCCCAGACGAATCAAGTTTTTGTGTTCCCAATGGATGTTTCCAAATCAATGTGGAAAATCTAGCCATGAATCCATTACCCTTGGAAGTTTCTCTCACGGACGTCAATGGCGCGGAGGTACCTCTTCAGAATTTGGGAGACTCCTTTTACTTTGTTGCCATCTTCGCGAACAATGGAACCTCTGGTTGCTTAGATCCAAGTGCTTGTAATTATGATCCAAGTGCTACCTGTTATGATTACTCATTGTGCGACTACTCTTGCCTCGGCTGCACGAATCCAGATGCATTTAACTATAATCCGAACGCAACTTCAGATAATGGTACATGCTGCACAGACCATTGGGCTACATTTCAAGTTGAAAACGGAGATGCTGGAATTTGGTTATACAGCGAACAATATTTCATGACTGGTGGCGATAATTTGGTGAATAACCAATTTTGCGTGAAGGACGGTTGTTATAGTTTGCAGGTATACTCTTTTGATAACTCAGCTGTAAACCAAAACTACACTGTAGTATTAGAAGATGGCTCAACTTGGCTCTCTGGAGTTGTAGATTCCAGCTATCTGTACACGACAGTTTCGTTAAATCCAATTTACGGTTGTGCTGACCCGAATGCGTGCAATTATACTCCAGGAACTACCTGCAATGACGGTTCTTGCGAATACGCTTCTTGCAGTGGATGTACAGACCCAACCGCTACCAATTATGACCCGAATGCAACTTATGACAATGGCAAATGTTGCTATGGAGAAGTGGCTAACTTCACCACCTCGGTCCCAAGCATGTGGAGTATTCAAAGCTCTCTGGGTTATTACCAATACGGTTCAACACCGGTAGATAATACCTTGTGTCTATACAGCGGGTGTTATACGTTGAATACCTACCCTGTGGCTTTTGATCCCTTCAATCCGAATGGAGAAACAACGTACATCACCATTACAGACACTGCGGGAACCGTTGTTTCTGCGGGAACAGAAGATTCTTTTCAAACAGGAATTCCGTATACATTCATCTGGGGAATAGCCATTCCTGGATGCACCGAACCTTCGGCTTGCAACTATAACCCAGAAGCTACTTGTGGCGACTTTGCCATTTGCGACTATTCTTGTCAGGGTTGTACAGATCCGGCAGCGAATAATTATGATGCGAATGCAACGGTAGATAACAATACGTGTTGCTATAACAATTGGTATACTGTGGAGACTTCTTCTTGGACCGAGTGGTATGTTACTTCATCAGATGGAATGTACCAATCGGGTGGTTATTCCAACATGCTACAAGGATTTTGTATGGAACAAGACTGCTTCTCATTAAACGCTTGGAGTTTGAATGTTGCTCCTTTCAACCTAACGATATATGGTCCAGATGGAAATGTTTTTTTCCAGACTACAAATAACCCCAATCCGTACATCAACGAATACTTTTCGATTGGTGAAATTGTAGGCTGTACAGATCCATTTGCATGTAATTTCAATCCGAATGCAACCTGCGCGAATTACAATCTTTGTGATTATTCATGTTTTGGATGCACCAATGCAGCTGCGCCAAATTATGATCCGGGTGCAACCGTAGATGATGGTTCTTGCTGTGACGCTTCCAATTGGAACACCATAAGTGCAACTGGTCCGGTTGTTTTCTATGCTTTTAATCCGAATACGGGATTAGGAGATTTCAATGAATTCCCATACGCTAGCGGTTATTGTATGAATGCGGCATCTTGCTACCAATTGGTGCTTTATTCGTTCTCACCAGAGAGCAACAATGTGAGTGTTTCAAATGCGCAAGGGGAAGTGGTATTGGAGGGAAATTTAGCAGACTTCGGATATTTGCAAGCGTTTGTTTCTTCAGCAAATGAAATAGCAGGTTGCTTAGATCCGATGGCTTGTAATTACGACAGTACTGCCACGTGTGATGTTGGAAGTTGCTTGTATTACTGTGGGGGTTGTACTGATCCATTGGCTGCAAACTACAATGCACAGGCTTACTATGATGACAGTACATGTGTTTATGCGACTGATTTGCCCAATATGGGAATGATGTTAATGGAAGATCCGGCGAACAACCAGTTTTATGTTCTTATGGATTTAGCGGCAATGGGTACAGGAGGGCCATACGGAGTCATGTCATCTTTGAATGAACCGGCAGCTGTAATGAGTACAACGGGTCAAACATTGAAGGGTCCTTATGCTTGTGGAACCGAGGTGCAGTTTACCGTTCATGACATGGGCAACAACATGCAAACGGCAATGACAAGTCCTGTGTATACCATGGCATGTGGAGTAGATGTAAATGATACGGAAGAAGGAAAGAATGAAATTCAATTGTATCCGAATCCGGCGAGAACGCAGATTACAATCAAAGGTTTGGAGAAGGGAATGGCGTTAGAGGTTTTGGATTTAACGGGAAGAGTGATTCAAACTGAAAAGGTAACAACAGAACAAATGCAGTTGAATATTGCTAAGTGGCAAACGGGAGTGTATTTGGTTCGTGTTGGCGGAACCACGCTTCGTTTGGTGAAGGAGTAACGGGCTTGGCATGGTTTTATTCGAGCAATTGGAAGATTGAATGAATGAATGAATTAGGTTGAATGGAGACGGGATTAAGTGAGAGATCACTCGGGAATCCTAAATCCCCTTCGCCAAAAAGTACTTCTCAACCGGAGCACTTAACGCCGAAAGGTTATCGTGATCGCTGGCTTTGGCGGCATCAATGATTTCGCCGTTTTTCATCTTCACCAAAATGCCCTCGTTCATGCTGTTGTATGCACGGTTGTCAACTTTTCCATTCAAGACAAAATATCGGGCCTCATCACTGGTGATGTTGTATTGATTTTGTATTCCCGCAATGGCCGCTTGAATGCTGCTTTCTGGAATTTCTGTTCTTGAAATTTCAATCTTGAAAAGCCTTCGCTCAACTATGCGCGTGGCCAATTGACTCAAGACAAAATCGGAATGCGAAGCCCACACCTTCAAAGCTCCTAAAATGTCAATGTCATCTAACTTCATAAACATTTCGAACGCTTCGTCGCCTGCTTCAAAATGCGACAACGAAATCTTGTTGTTCAAGAAATATTGCAACGCCGGCGACGCCCACAACTGCTCACCTTGATCTGCCAATTGCTTCGCCCTGCGTAAAGCATTCACCAACATGTATTCGGCACTTAAAACGGTCTTATGCAAATACACCTGCCAATACATGAACCTGCGCGCAACAATAAATTTCTCTATGGAATAAATACCTTTCTCTTCCACCACCAACTGATCATTCACCACATCAAGCATCTTTATCAATCGCTCACTTCCAACCTGACCCTCAACCACACCGCTGAAAAAACTGTCGCGAGCTAAATAATCTAAACGATCCATGTCGAGCTGACTACTCACCAACTGATGCATGAATTTTCGTGAATAGGTTCCGTTGAATATTTCTAAAGTAAGATCAAGCTTCCCTTTAAATTCCTGACTCAAACGCTCCATGGCGAATGAAGAAATGTGTTCATGATGAACCTCATTCACGATTGAGCTCTCGAGAGCATGACTGAATGGACCGTGTCCAATATCGTGAAGTAAAATGGCACAAAGCAAACCCACTTCTTCCTCATTGGAAATGGAATGTCCCTTCAACCTTAATTCATCAATGGCATTCTGCATCAAATGCATGGCACCCATGGCATGTTGAAAGCGGTTGTGTCCAGCACCCGGATACACCAAATGAGAGAGACCCAATTGTGTAATTCTGCGAAGGCGCTGGAAATAGCGATGGTTAATCAATTCCAACACAAACCCATGTCGAATGGTAACAAATCCATAAACTGGATCATTGATCATTTTCCGCTTTAACATGTCGTAAAGGTAATTACTTAATAACCTCTCCGTTCGAGTCGAAATACTGAACTTCAAGCAATGCATTATTGCTAGATGATATTAAATCAATTTTGATTGCAAAACGTTTTTTCCATTTGGCTAAAATGGTATTGAACCACCAACCTTTCGTAAGATAAGCCGCCAATATGGGATGAACCGCAACCTGAATGTGTTTCAGTCCTGAATTCTGCACAATCAAACGAATGTTGTTTTCGATTTCATCTTCGAAAAGCAATGCCGACTCCACCTTTCCTGTGCCATTGCATGACGGACAGCTTTCGGTAGTCTCTACTTCTGTCACCGGTTTCACACGCTCGCGTGTAATTTCAACCACTCCAAATCTACTTGGGGCCAAAACATTATGCTTCGCTTTGTCGCCTTTCATGAATTCTTTCAGAGCATCATGCAGCTTTTTCTGATTCTCCTTCTGCTGCATGTCAATGAAATCAACACAAATAATTCCACCCATGTCGCGCAGGCGAAGCAAGCGAGCTATTTCTTTCGCACATTCCATGTTGGTTTGAAGTGCATTCTCTTCTTGGTCTTTGGCAGAAGCACTTTTCCTATTCCCACTATTCACATCAATGACGTGCATGGCCTCGGTATGCTCAACAATGAGGTAAGCTCCCGACTTCAGATTGACTTGTTTCGCGAAACCGGATTTTAATTGACGGTAAATATTAAACGCGTCAAACAAATCATTCATCTTGTGAAGTTTCACTATACCTTCTTGCTCTGGAGCAATGCTTTTCAGATAATTGCGAATTTCATGATACATCTTTTCGTCGTTCACATGAATCGCAGTGAACTGATCTGACAAAAGATCACGAAGTACAGAAGATGTTTTCTTAATCTCACTTAAAATACGCTTCGGAGGCTGTTGGTTTTTCAGGTTTTTCACCATTTCTTCCCAACGATGCAAGAGATCTGTTAAATCTTGATCCAATTCGGCTACGCTGGTATCAACAGCTTGAGTTCGCACAATAACACCCATGTTTTGTGGGCGAATTTTTTGCATGAGCTTTTTCAAGCGGTCACGCTCTTCCTCGTTTGTAATTCTACTTGAAAGTGAAACTTTATTCGAGAAAGGAACAAGAACCAGGTATCTACCTGCCAAGGTAATTTCAGCGGTCAATCGAGGACCTTTCGCCGAAATGGGTTCCTTCGCAATTTGCACGAGAATGGCATTGCCCTGACCAATAGCGTCTTTGATAACGCCATCTTTTTTAAGTTCCGGCTCCTTGGAAATACCCGATAAATCGGCATTCACTTTCTCACCACCCAAAACCCGACGAACAAATTTGTTTACGGTCGGAAAATGAGGGCCCAGGTCCAAAAAATGCAAGAAAGCATCCTTCTCATAGCCTACATCAATAAATGTGGCATTGAGGTGAGGAACCATCTTACGGATTCGACCTAAATAAATATCGCCCACAGCGAATTGAGTGTTGCTTTCTTCACGATGCAATTCAACTAGAATTTTATCATGCAACAAGGCAATCTCAACGCCCTTGGCCGATGAGTGAATAACGAGTTCAGCGTTCAAGTTTGAGTAGAATTAAGCACAACAAGGAAGGAACCCGAGGGAACCTTCCGTGTCGTACAAGATTATCTTCATAAAGAAGACTAGCGAGTCTTCTTTTTGTGACGATTCTTTCTTAGACGCTTCTTTCTTTTGTGCGTGGCCATTTTATGGCGCTTTCTTTTTTTACCGCAAGGCATATTACTTATTATTTAATTTAATATCTATTCGTTTTACAAACACTTTCACACTGTCATTGATCTCACTTTCTTCTTTGTTGTTTCGAAGGAACTGCTTATAACGCACCTGGGCCATAGCGAAATTCCCTTCAAATTCATAAATTCTTCCCGCATAAAACAAAGCATTGGTTTCAGTTGAATCTATGCGTAATGCCGATTCAAAAGACTGCAGTGCCTCACTGGTTTTACCGGTGTTCAATTCACTCTCTCCCTTCAACACCCATGAAGGTAAATGGTTGGAATTCACAGCAAGTACTTTATTAAACCACTCAATGGCTTTATCATACTGCCCTGATTGATGCGCAAATTTTCCGAGTTGGAATAGCGCCTTATCATTTGAAGGATTTTCTTCAACTAAATCCTTGAGAATTCCAATGCCGACCATAGGAGATTCCATGCTGTTCATAGGTCCGCTGCTTACAATATTCACAGCTTGCTTTAAGCGCAGATCTTCCGTTAAAGGCGGGTGTTTTGGAAGTAATAAAAAAAGAACGACGAGCGCAATGCTCAGTAATATCAATAGTCCTATTACATAGGATTTACGCATTTCCTGCAACTTTCACTTTCTCCTTCACTGAATCTACAAACTCTTTCGCTGGTTTGAAAGCTGGAATGTAGTGAGCAGGAATGGAAACGGTTGTTTTTGCCAAAATGTTCCTTCCCAACTTGGCTGCACGTTTTTTAACAATGAAACTTCCGAAACCACGCAAGTACACATTTTCTCCGGCTTCCATTGATTTCTTAACTGTTCCCATAAAGCCTTCTACTATAGCCAACACGTCATTTCGATCAATTCCAGTTTTGTTCGAAATCTCTGTAACAATATCTGCTTTCGTCATCTTAATCCTTATTTGTTTGTTAACTTTTCCTCAAATTTGGGAGCGCGAATATACGGCTAAAATCTTAAAAACAAACCCTTTCCAATGAAATACGCTGACATTCAATCTCTTTTATTCTGGTACGAAGCCAACAAAAGGGATTTGCCTTGGAGAAATACCCAGGATCCGTATTGCATTTGGTTGTCAGAAATCATTCTGCAGCAGACCAGGGTTGACCAAGGGTTGGCTTATTATTACAAGTTTGTAGAAGCTTTTCCGCGGGTTCAGGATTTAGCCAAAGCCCACGTAGACGAGGTTTTGGCAATGTGGCAGGGATTGGGTTATTACAGTAGGGGAAGAAATCTACATGCAACCGCTCTGCAGGTATCAGAGATTGGAGGGTTCCCCCCTACATACGAGTCACTGTTGAAGTTGAAGGGAGTGGGTCCGTATACGGCGGCGGCCATTGCCTCATTTGCATATCAAGAACAGGTGGCCGTTTTGGACGGCAATGTATTCCGCGTGCTAAGTCGGTGGTTGGGAAGCGATCTTCCAATTGATGCTGCTTCAACTCGAAATGAATTTCAAGCGCTGTTGAATCAATGGATACCGGCAGAATCTCCAGACATTTTCAATCAGAGTATGATGGAATTGGGGGCCTTGGTGTGCACTCCAAAATCCCCAAAGTGTGAAGAATGTCCCTTACAAAACTCATGTAAGGC
>CAYSEX010000018.1:0-6634 GCA_964430305.1 uncultured Chryseobacterium sp. | reverse complement strand
CGCGGCATTTGTTGAGTCACAGAAAAATTCAGGCTCGATTTTACAAAGTGTTATGTGAACATATGCCGAGCTATGAATTTCAATGGATAACCTTAAATGAATTGAAGGTATTGGGTATAAGTACACTTCTGAAAAATTATCTGGAACAACGCTATACGTCTGGCGCATAAGCAGAAATTGTAGGTGGTTCTGAAGCGGTCTAGTTTCGCCTTCAAATCAAAAACAATTTTTTATGTCAAACAATGTAAACAAAGTGATCTTAGTTGGTCACGTGGGTAAAAACCCCGAAGTAAAATCATTTGAAAATGGTGGAAAACTTGTGCAAGTATCTCTTGCAACAAAAGAAACCTGGAAAGATGCCGCTGGAGCGAAACAGGAACAAACAGAGTGGCATCAGGTTGTGGTTAGGAAGGGTTCCGGTGTAAATTACATGGAGCAATTCGTGAAGAAGGGTATGCTGTTGTACGTGGAAGGGAGGTTGAAGTCGAAGTCGTACAAGTCGAAGTCTGGCGAGGAAAAAAGCGTGACTGAGATTGTTGCCGACGAAGTGAGTATTCTTCAGTCTGCAAAGAAGAGTGAAGAGGTTACTGCGGCTTAGACCGAAGTTCTGCTAATTTGGATTGATTACCTTTACTGAAATTTTTCAGCAAAATGTCATCTGAAGTTATAGCATTCCTCAGCAGCACAGGCCCTTGGGTGCTTGTGCTGCTTTTTTTATTGGGAAGTGCTGTTATGAGTGCTTCTGAAGTGGCCTTATTTTCATTGACCCCGGCACAGTTGAAGGAGTTGGAAGAAAGCGAAGATGTGAGTTCTAAAAATGTGTTGAAATTACTACGGTCTCCAAATACAGAAATAGCTACAAAGCGCTTGATAGCCTCAATTTTAGTGGGAAATAATTTGGCGAACATTGCAGTAGTGATTCTTACCTCGGAGTTGGTAAATTCATGGTTAAGTCAAAAGAATTGGGAAGAATGGGTGGTGTTTTTATTTAATGTTGTTGGCGTTACAACGTTGATATTGCTTTTTGGAGAGATTATACCAAAGGTCTATGCCACCACGAATAATCTGAAGATTACAAAGCGCGTTGCTTCTCTTTTTCTCGCTTTAGATCGTTTGTTCAGTCCGATTATTTGGTTGCTGTTAGGAATAAATAGTTGGTTCGACCGTTCAAAAAAGGAAAAGTCGGAAAATATTTCCGTTGATGAATTGGGTCATGCATTGGAATTAACGCAAGATGAAAATAGAAGTGAAGAAGAGAATCGAATTTTGGAAGGAATTGTGACATTCGGTGAGAAGGAAGTGGTTCAAATTATGACCTCGAGAACAGACATTGTTTTTCTTAATCGGGCATGGAATATTCATGAAGTAAAACGAGTCATTTTAGATTCTGGATTTTCCCGAATTCCGGTATACACCGAGTCGCAAGATGAGGTGATTGGTATTTTGCATACCAAGGATTTACTGGGTCTATTGGATGATGAAAAGTGTGTTTGGTGGGAATTCGCTCGAGATGTTTTTTTCATTCCAGAGACGAAGCAAATAGATGATTTACTTGAGGAGTTTCAAAGATCGAAAAAGCATATGGCTTTGGTTGTGGATGAGTATGGAACTACCGTTGGTCTGGTAACCTTACAGGACATTTTACAGGAAATAGTTGGTGATGTTCACGATGAATTTGACGATGCAGGCGAACAGCTGTTCACCAGACTAGATGCACAAACGATCATATTTGTTGCGAAAATTTTATTGGTAGATTTTTATAGAGTATTAGATATAGACGGCGATATTTTTGAATTGAAAAAAGGAGATAGCACTACCCTTGGGGGCTTTTTGGTTGAACAAATGGGTAAAATTCCCGTTAAGGGAGATAAGTGGGTATTTCAGGGTTTCGAATTCACCATTGAGGCTGCAGATGCAAGAAAAATTTCGAGAATTAAATTGAAGGCATTGGGAATATGATTCAGAAAATTAAAAATTGGAGGTGGGTTATAGCATTGGGTATGCTTGTGCTTGGGGGTTTGTTTTTTTTATCGCAATTGATTTTTTCAACTTCCCCAATACCGAAGCCTCGAGGTTATTTTCGAATTGATTTACCAGTAAAGAATTATGTACCATACCAGGGAGATTGCCCTTTGAGTTTTGAAATAGGTAGTTACAACAAAGTTGAGGTGTTACCTTCAGATTCTACAGGAAGTTGTTGGTTTCAGATTCGCTTGCCAAAACATAAAGCAACAGTTCATTGCTCTTATTTTCCTATTCAAGGTAATTTGGACGAGCTGATTCAGGAGGCATATGATAAAACGGCCAAGCACGACGTAAAGGCAACTTCCAAGAACAGAACAGTGGTTCGAATAGATTCTACTCGTGTGTATGGATTAATTTATGACTTACAGGGAGATGCTGCATCACAGCTTCAGTTTTATGTAACGGATAGCACAGATCATTTTCTTTGGGGGGCCCTGTATTTTTGGAATCGACCAAATGCCGATTCGTTGGCTCCGGTTTTACAATTCATGAGGGAAGATGTAATTCACCTCATCAACACCCTGCATTGGAAAGGCAATTAGCGCATCCAGCGAACAATAAGCACAACAAGGGTTCCTAGAAAAACTAAAATTGAGATTTTATTAATGGTGTGCATAGCACGAAGGTTGAAATCACCAGACTCTTTTCGAAAGAGATTGAAAGGGTTGGCGTAGTGCAGAATTTTTTTTATCATGGGTTTGAAATTGCGATCATACTTATTTCCACTTTAGCTCCTTTCGGTAAAAAGGCGACTTGTACCGTCTCTCTTGCGGGGTAGGGCGCAGATAAATAACTCGCATAGATTTCATTTACTACGGCGAAATCATTCATGTCTTGAAGGAAAATTCCAGTTTTTAGAACTGCGTCGAAGCTGCTGTTTGCGGCTGAAAGAAGAGCCTGTAAGTTTTTCATTACAAGATGTGTTTCTTCTTCTATGCTAGCGGGTGTGTACACTCCGGTTTCTGGAGATATAGCTATTTGCCCACTGGTGAAAACAAGACCATTCGCTTGAATGGCTTGCGAATATGGACCAATGGGTTTAGGTGCATTGTTTGACTCAATGGCTGTTTTCATCGTATTCTTGTTTATTGAATCACAAACTTAGTGAAGTCTTGATGCATCAAATTCTATTGATAGATAATTTTGATTCGTTCACCTACAATTTGGTCCATTACCTAGAGGGGTTTGGAGCACAGGTTGAAGTGGTTCGAAATGATGTTGTAGACCAATGTCATGTGCGGGGAAAAAGTGGAGTGGTATTGTCTCCTGGACCTGGCCTACCCCATGCCTCGGGAAGGCTTATGAGTATGTTAAATCATTTGGAAAACATACCTGTTCTTGGTGTTTGTCTTGGTTGCCAAGCCATGGGAGTTTATACCGGTACCACATTGCGCAATTTAGATCATGTATTACATGGTGTTTCGTCTTTTGGAAGAGTTGAACATCCAGGAGTTCTATTTCGCAATTTTACTGAAATTGTTGAGATGGGACATTATCACAGTTGGGTGGTAGATGAAGAGAAGTTGTCTTCTGATTGGAGAGTAACGGTTCGTCATGAAGACGGTTTTATTATGGCTCTGGAGCATTGCACGTTGCCTTGGTTTGGGGTTCAATTTCACCCTGAGAGTGTGCTAACTCCAGAGGGAAAGAAAATAATTTACAATTGGTTGAGTTATCTTAGCGCCACATGTTGAGATCACTGATTCTTTTTTCGATTTGTTTCCTTGCTATACACCCAAGCTACTGTCAGTCCTATCAAATTGCGGTGCTCAAGTACAAGGGTGGTGGAGATTATTACGCGAATCCGACTAGTTTACCCAATTTGGTTCAGTTTGCAAACAAGGAATTAAAAACTACCATTTCTAAGGATGTTCCATATGTGGAAGTTGGAAGTACTGATTTATTCAATTATCCGTTTGTTCATATGACAGGGCATGGGAATGTAGTTTTCTCTGGAAACGAGGTGCAAAATTTAAGAATGTACTTGGAGTCAGGCGGTTTTTTGCACATTTCAGATAATTATGGAATGGATCAATACGTTCGTCGCGAGATGAAAAAAGTTTTTCCCGATTTGGAATTTGTTGAGTTGTCTTTTGATCATCCCGTTTTTCATCAAAAATTTAATTTTCCCAACGGACTTCCGAAAATTCATGAACACGACAAGAAGGCTCCTCAGGCATTTGGAATTTTTATTGATGATAGATTAGCTGTTTTTTATGATTTTGAGTGTGATTTAGGAGATGGATGGGAGGATTCAAGTGTTCACAAAGATTCTGAGATAGCTCGTTTGAAAGCGTTACAAATGGGGTCGAATTTATTGCAATACGTTTTTTGCAGATCGAATGAAAAATAAACTGGCCAGTCTATTGAATGAGGCCGTGGATCAATACAATAGATTGTCATTTATAGAAAATGACCCTATCTCAATTCCCCATCGATTTGACAGTAAGGAAGACATTGAAATAGCAGGATTTTTAACTGCGATAATCAGTTGGGGGAATCGAGCTTCGATACTCAAAAGTGCAGACCACCTCATGAATCGCATGGGTCATTCACCCTATGAATTTATTTTGAATGCGAAGCGAGGAGATGCTTTTTCTAAAAACCAATCCATTCATAGAACATTTAATGAAGAGGATTTTTGGTTTTTTACCCTTGCGCTGCGTCGTATCTACAATCAAGAGCAAGGATTAGAAGTAGTTTTCACTAAAGGGTTTGACTCAGGTGGAAGTTTTGAGGCTTTGAAATTTTTTCGAGCTGTTTTCATGAATGAGAAAATGCATCGAGCCTCGAAGCACGTTGCTGATGTAGAGCGCAATTCAAGTGCGAAACGGTTAAATATGTTTTTGCGCTGGATGGTCAGGCGAGATGAGCGGGGGGTTGATTTCGGAATTTGGAAAGGCATTTCTCCATCGAAATTATCCATTCCATTGGATGTGCATAGTGGGAATTCGGCGCGCCAATTGGGACTTTTATCTCGGCAACAAAATGATTGGAAAGCGGTGGTTGAGTTGGATGAGTCGTTAAGGAAATTTGATGCAGTAGATCCTGTGAAGTTTGATTATGCTTTGTTCAGTTTGGGCGAATCTGGAATTTGGAAGCAAAAGTAAAGGTCTCCCGGGAGGGAGACCTTTATGTTTGTTCGCTTTTTCAATTAGGATAGTAATTGTTGGCGTAGTAGAAATTCGAATTGTGCGTTTTGTTTCGACAATCGTTTCATTTCCTTCTCTTTTTCTACACTTTGACTGTATGCGTTACACGCCTCTTCAATCACCTTCGCAGTTTCATTTTGGCTGAAAGGTTTACCAAGAACTCGAAAAACTCGTGCTTTATTAATGGCATGCATCATGGCATCTGTGGTAAGATTGCCGGTCAGTAGAATGCGTTGTGTATTCGGAAAGTCCTGAGCCATGCGCTGAAGAAAGTCAATGCCATTCATCATAGGCATAATCAAATCCGATATCAACACTGCAACTGGCGAAGATTGCATCCAACCAAAAGCTTCGAATACATCAGTAGTTGTTAAAACATTGTATTCAGAATGAAACATTGTTTTGAATTGATGAAGAACAATAGGATCATCATCTACAAAAACAAGTGTTGTTTTTTCGCTATTCATGTTGTTAGAGTGGGTATTCATAATCAAAAGGTTTCGACCATCTTTTACTTGACCAGATCTCAAAAGGTTACAAACCAACCGTATTTTTTTGCGGAGTACCTTCTTTTTTAGGTTTGAAGGGACCTTTGGAATGCAGGCTATGTATGGACTCTAAGAGTTTTTGAGAGTTTTCTAAAGATTTTTGTAGATCCTGCCGAAGTAGTCTATTTTCTTCTGTTAGTTGCTTTAGAATTTCAGATGTTTCTTCTAAGATATCGGATTTCAATTGATGAAAATCAATGTGGGCATAGCTATCAGAAACCATGAGCATGGAAGGTGAAATTTTATAAATCCCTGCTAATTTTCTGAACTCATCAATTTTTGCTGTTCTCAGACCGTTTTCAAGTCGAGAGTATTCTGGCTGAGAGATACCAAGTACATCAGCAATGTATTCTTGTTTGTAGCAATACATTAATCGCAGCTCACGGAGCTTTGGATAGGGGAGGGAGTTTCTTTTTTTCATGGTGTTTTTTTTTGCGAATATGAAACACCAGAAAATGAGAAATTGTGGAATTCGAAATTTTCGAAAGCTAGCTAACGCGAGAGTAGATTAATTTTTTGATGCCAGAAGGAATGGGCAGCAAGCCCAATTGAGTTGCAAGTTGAATGGCTTCGGTTTCTGAGCTGCATTCATTTTTCTCTTCTCCGGTCCAGGTTGTATAGGTTTCGGCTATTTTCTTTCGAATTGTTTTTTTGAAATAGTCTCCGATTTGTATGTCGCTAAATTCTGCTGTTAGGTTGGCGTTTTCTTTAATACTATTTTCCATTTCTCTGCCTACTTCTTTGTTTCTGTCGAAGTATTGTCTTTCTTCAAGCATGATGAGGTATTTTACGGGAAAATTGATTAATGCAGCGTTGAATAGATATGCGAGGTTATTCATGAGTTCTGTTTGTTCTGCATCAGAAACAAAAACAGGTTTAACTACATTTTGAGTTGAAGATGGGAGGATT
>CAYSEX010000017.1:0-41971 GCA_964430305.1 uncultured Chryseobacterium sp. | reverse complement strand
TTTTTTCAGGCTTTTGAATTAAAATTGCAACCAAATTCAAATGCAGTATGGCAGGACATGTAGAACATGTAAGTAAAGACGAATTGTGGGGTGGTAATCGCTCTCCTTTTAGTGTCTCTTATGGTAAGATGATGATGTGGTACTTTTTGGTATCAGACGCGCTTACCTTCGGCGGTTTGTTAACAGCATATGGCTTTATTCGTCACGCAAGCAGTGATCCTTGGCCTGTTGGTGAACAAGTATTCGAGTCGCTGCCAGGATTACATGGTTCTTATCCTCTGATGTATGTGGCTTTAATGACATTTATTTTGATTGTATCTTCCGTAACAATGGTATTGGCCGTTGAAGCGGGCCACCGAATGGACAAGAAGGGTGTTGTGAAGTGGTTGGGACTTACAATAATAGGCGGATTCTTTTTCTTAGGTTCACAAGCTTGGGAGTGGTCTCACTTCATACACGGCTCTGGCGGAGGCTTCCAAATTACCGAACCAATAAAAGTGTTAGCTACCGATGATCACGGAACTACACATGAAATGGAACTGGCTTCTGGTACGTGGGTTCACATGACATCAGATTTTGGACATGAATATGAGCATGCCAAAGAAATGGCAGAAGCTTCTGCGCATGAAAGCAACGGACATGATGACCACGCAGAGCACGCATCAGTGCAGCACGCAGATCCTAACACGATGGTTCCTGAAGTTCTTATTTTGAATAAATACACACTAGAACATAAAGATGGTAAGGACCTTCGTAAATTAGAAGTAAAGGGTGATGAAGCTAAAAAACTTTGGGCAATTAAAGGGGAAGAGGCCTTTGGAGCACCTATTTTCACATCAGAAGCACATGATGGGATGAAGAAAAATGAATATGCTTCTCAACAACAATATGCAAACTTCTTCTTCTTCGTAACAGGGTTCCACGGGTTCCACGTATTTTCGGGAGTAGTAATTAATATCATTATCTGGTTAATGGCTATTCGTGGAATTTTTGAAAAACGTGGTCATTATGAAATGATAGAAAAAATTGGATTATACTGGCACTTTGTAGACTTAGTTTGGGTATTCGTATTCACCTTCTTCTACTTAATTTAATACTTCAAACAAAATGGAAAGAGACGACCTTATTGTTAATGACAGTTATGCGTTGAATGCGAAGCATGACGACGCTGCGGGTAAACAAATTCGAAAAAAAATATACGCGGTTACATTGCTTTTAACGGCATTGACCATTGTGGAAGTGTTCATGGGTGTGGCTTTCAAGCGCAACGGAACTTTTACTTGGGAAGTAATTAAGTTGGCTTTCATTGTACTTACGCTTGTAAAAGCGGCATACATTGTTTTGATCTTCATGCACCTTGGTGATGAAAGAAAGAATTTGAAATATGTGATTCTACTGCCATACGCTTTGTTCATTTTCTATTTGATTTTCATTGCATTGTACGAAGGAGTGGCGCATTTAGGTGCTCACAACCTATTTGGATGAGTCAAAAGGAGATAAAATATTCAAATACGAAAAAGTATACCATCTTCGGAGGTATACTTTTTTTTATTTTACTCATGATTTTTTCATTGGGTAAATGCGCCAAACATAGCTTTAAGGAGCCATTATTCTACGGCCCAGGATGTGAATCGGGTTGCGAAAAGTCAGAGTACATCATTCCAGATTTCATTTTCACCGCGGATAACGGAGATTTACTAAACAGAGACTCATTGTTTGGAGATATTTGGGTTGCTGCATTCTATGATCTGAATGACCCTAACCTGAGTAAAATAACCGAACGATTACTCAATGTGAATTTCAGATTTAGAGATGAGGCAGACGTTAGAATAATTGTTTTTAGTTCCAATGACAGCTTATCCACTACCAATGCGAAAGATTATGTTACCCAGTTGAATAGATACAATGTGAATTCTAGGAAGTGGTGCGTAGCCTCAGCACCCAAAGAGTCGCTTGATGCTTTTATGAGAAACGGATTTGGAATCGAAAATGCAAAAACCGAAGCCAAGTTTTATTTGCTCGATATGCGCGGACAAATCAGAGGCTGGTACGGCAATACAGAATATCACATGGAAGATATGATGGAGGATATTGCGATGCTGAAAAAAATTAAAAAAAATGAGGCCCGTGGTAAAAGATAAAATAGTAAAAAACGCGATATTACTATTTTTCGTTTTGTGTGTTGCCTGCAATTGCAACAACAAGCAAGCAGATAAAGAACTGAAGCCACTTCCTTTTTATGGTGAATTTGATGTTGTAGGTAGCGATACCATGTATCATCCGATTCCAAAATTTTCCATGCTCAATCAAGACAGTGTTTTTGTCTCCGATGAACAGTTCAAGGGGAAAATTGTAATCGCCGATTTTTTCTTTACTACATGTCCAAGCATTTGTCCGGTCATTAGCGCCCAAATGGCAAGACTTCAAGATTTAATTAAGAAAGAAAAGCTCGAAGAAGAGGTCAAATTGTTATCTCATACCGTAGACCCAATTCACGATACCCCTTCTATTCTGAAGCAATATGGAACCAAGATGGGGGCAGATTTTGACACTTGGACTTTTGTAACTGCAGATCCAGACTATATGTATTGGCAAGCTCAAAAGGGCTATCAACTAACCGCCTTTCCTTCCGACACGGCGCAAGGCGGATTTTTTCATACTGATAAAGTTGTTTTACTGGATCAAGAAATGAAAATTCGCGGATATTATGACGGTACTTCAACAAAAAGTATGGATCAACTGTTTATAGATTTGCATCAACTAATTCTTACAAAATGAAAGCAGAAATTCAGCGTAATGATAAAATGGCGAAAATTCTTATCTACCTATTTACGGTGGTCGTGTTTTCCGTAGTTGTATCTCTGAAGTATCTTCATTTCGAAGTGGATTTGGGTTTTGATATCCACTATCTCGCAACAGCAAATGCCATTATCAATGCCAGTGTTGCAACCTTGTTGGTTGCTGCGCTAATTGCAGTGAAACAAAAGAAGTTTGAGCTGCATAGAAAATTAATGAAGGGAGCCATATATTTGAGTATCTTGTTTTTGGTGACTTATATTGGGCATCACATGTTTGCGGGTGAAACAACATACGGCTCTAATTCATTTAAAACGTTTTATTATTTCATACTCATTACGCACATTTTCCTTGCTGCTATTATTTTGCCTTTCATCTTGTTCACAGCATACAGAGCGCTCATCGCTGAATTTCCTGCACACAAGAAGCTGGCTCGAATTACATGGCCAATTTGGTTCTATGTGGCTGTTTCTGGGGTGATAGTTTACATTATGATTTCACCCTATTACAATTGGTTACCATGAAAAACACAATCCTTTCCTTTTTTTTGGTCATTATTAGTTTCTCGGCATCTGCACAATGTGCCATGTGTAGGGCTACTGCAGAATCTGCAAGTCAAAACTCAGGAGGCAGTATTGCAGAAGGATTAAATTCAGGAATAGTTTATCTTATGCTTATTCCGTATATTTTGTTGACAGTTGTAGTACTTGTTTTTTTCAGAAAGAAAATAATAAACTTTTTCAAGGCAGAATAAAATTGCTTGAATTCTTTGGAAATTTCTTATTTTCACTTCAAGTTTATTAATCATGCGCCATTTCGAACGTCTTGTTTTTACTTTTTTGTGTCTACTATTAACGAATGTGGGTGTTGCTCAATTCGTTGAAGAAAAGAAAATTGATACAACAGGAATTAATCGTGATGTTGAGAACCAACAGATGCTAATTAAAATTCTTGACGCCTCCTCCAAGAAAAATTTTAGAGCAGATGTAGTATTGAAAGGCATGAATCCCAGAAAGCCAATTATTTTACCTCAAGTTCAAGACACAATCCTTTTCATAAAGAATTACAGAAGATACACCGTTTCTGTAGTCACAGAGGGTTACATGTATTTTGCCCACAAGTTTTGGCCAGATGAAGCTGATACCCACAATGAAACCATTGAGCTAGCGCCATTAGAGGTTGGATTAAAAACGACTGTTGAAGACATTATTTTTCCCGGTGATGAAATAACACTTCACCCCAAATCAAACTTTGCTTTAGATGAATTGGTTTCTTTCATGAAAAAAAATCCCAATGTGAAGATTAAAATTATTGGTCATGCCAATGGTCCGAAGGACCAAAAGGGAACACGGAGTGCTGGTTTTTATAGAAAAGTGACCGAGCAAAGGGCGCAAAGTGTTCGTGACTATCTCATTCGTAAAGGAATACAGGCCGATCGTCTTGCAACAGAGGGAAAGGGCAACAGTGAAATGTTATATGCTAATCCAAGCACAGATTGGCAAACCCAAATGAATCGCAGAATTGAAATTGAAGTAATTGGTCTTTAGTTGTGATTCTAGCCATAGAGACTTCTTCAAAAAATTGCAGTGTTTCATTTGGTCACCCTGGAAATTGCCTTTTCACCAAGGAAATGGCATCAACAGAATATGTTCACAATGAAATGCTTCATGTGTTCATTTACGAGGCCATGCATGAGATGCAAATTCAGCCAAAAGATTTATCCGCGATAGCAGTAGGGTTAGGACCTGGTTCGTATACAGGCTTACGCATTGGTATGGCAGCTGCCAAAGGGTTTGCTCATCCATTGAAAATTCCGCTTATGGGAATAGACGCAGCAACAATTTTAAAACATTCCGTTCATTCCAACTTGGAAAAAGTTATTGTGATAGATGCCCGACGTATGGACGCCTTTGTTCATATGAACAATACGTGGAGCTTCCAAACCTTAACGCCTGATTTTCGTGAAAGTTTGGGTGTAACCTCCTTACACTTTATTGGCGATGGCGCAGATAAAATGCGGGGGTTAATTAAAAATGGAGACGAAATTTCAAATGTTCTTCCCAGTTCAAAGCACATGTTCGCTGCTTTGAAAGAAATACCTCCCTTTGATATGAATTTCTTGAATATAGAACCCCTATATTTGAAGGAATTCGAAGTACATACAACTCCTAAAAGCAAGCTGTGAAAACTTTTTTACTTTTTTTCCTAGCCACGTTCACTGCTGTTTCTTGCAGAGACAGAAATGAATATTTGCAACCGGCTTATTTTTCTTTTATGGTGAATGTCAATGAACCTTCCTTTTTCGATCTTTCAGTGCCAACGGGTTGGGTTTATTACAATGGAAGCAATGTGAATCTTATTATTTACAGAAATGATATAGAGGTTTTTCATGTCTATGACGCTCGAAGTACATATAATCCAACTGATCCATGTAATTGTGAAGTTGCATCTGATAATGTAACCGTAGAGGATCCATGTTCCGGTTCGAAATGGTTGTTGAGTGATGGTTATTTGCTTGAAGGGCCGGCAAGATTCAATTTGTTGGAATACGACTATGATTTTGATTTAACCACAGGAAATCTTTATCTGTTTAGTCAATGAAACGAAAAGCGGGTGATTAGGCCATTGAATTTCGAGCTTTTAATTTTTTCAAAATCGTAAATTTAGATTTAGTACGTATGTCTTTAAATAAAATTGAACATCTAGGAATTGCAGTTAGAGATTTAGAGGCGTCCAATGAAATTTTTGAAAAATTACTTGGCGTAGCTCCCTACAAACGAGAAGAAGTAATTTCAGAGCATGTTATTACTTCCTTCTTTCAAATTGGGGATTCCAAAATTGAATTGCTTCAGGCAACAAGTGAAGAAAGTGCAATTCATAAATTCTTAGAAAAAAATAGGGAGGGGATTCATCACATTGCTTTTGATGTGACAGATATCTATGCTGAAATTGAACGATTGAAAAGCGAAGGTTTCATCCTTATTCATGAAACTCCAAAAGATGGTGCAGACAACAAACTCATTGCTTTCTTGCATCCGAAATCAACCAACGGAATCTTGGTTGAATTGTGTCAAGAAAAACCATAATAAATGTATCTTCGCCAAACGCTAAATGAATATGATGTCTTACACTAGATTAAACGTAGTTCTTGGTTGGTTAATGTTCTTCATTGCCACCGCTGTATATTTCATGACTCTTGAACCTACCATGCCTTTTTGGGATTGTGGCGAGTTCATTGCATCAGCATACAAACTAGAGGTTGGACACCCACCCGGAGCGCCTTTGTTCATGCTCATTGCACGCGTTTTCTCAGCATTTGTTGCGCCTGAAAATGTTCCGTTCATGATCAATGGTCTATCAGCCATTTGCTCGGGAGCAACCATTATGTTTTTATTTTGGACCATTACGCATTTAGCTAAGAAAATTGTTGCGAAAGACGGTGATGAAAATGATGCGAAACATTGGGTTATTCTTGGTGCAGGAACCATTGGAGCCATGGCTTATGCGTTCAGCGATACCTTTTGGTTTTCAGCCGTTGAAGGTGAAGTTTATGCCATGTCCTCATTATTCACAGCGGTTGTTTTTTGGGCCATTTTGAAATGGGAAAGCGAAGCCGATGAACCATCACACTTGCGTTGGATTGTCTTAATTGCCTACCTCATGGGATTATCCATAGGTGTTCACTTATTGAACTTGCTTGCAATTCCTGCAATTGCCTTCGTTTATTATTTCAAAAAATACACTTTTTCATGGAAGGGGGTTTTTGCCACGGCGGGAATTAGCCTTGTACTGCTTGGACTAATGCAAACGGTTGTCATTATTTGGTTTGTAAAATTGGCTGCTGTTTTTGAAAAATTCTTTGTTAACACGCTTGGATTCGGTTTCAATTCTGGTGTATTGTTTTACATATTACTTCTGATCTCGGTGCTCATCGGATTGATTTGGTATTCAAAAAAGAAAGGTTGGGTAGTCGTGAACACGTTGACTTGGAGTATTTCAGTCGCACTTTTGGGATACACCAGTTTTGCTACAATATTAATTCGTTCACAGGCACAAACACCCATGAATGAAAACAGACCGAGCAATGTGTTCGCTTTTGTGTCATATTTGAATCGTGAGCAATATGGTGATCGTCCTCTGGTTCGAGGACAATATTTCAATACCAAGCAAAGCACCTCAAAGCCTTATACAGATGGTGATGCAGTGTACATTCCTGCATACAGTGTGCGTGAGAAAACCGGTAAAAAGAAATTGGTTATCTCTTGTTGCAGCGAATTTGAAGCACAGCAATACATGCAAGCCAACCCTGGAAATTATGAGATGGTGAAGGAGTACATTGACACGGGTGAGAAGAAAGCTTCTGAACCAAATTATGCTCAATCCTATATCTTTCCAAGAATGTATAGCAGCCAAGGTTCGCATGTTGAGCAATACAAGCAATGGGCGGAGATAGAGAACTTCAAACAAATTATGAAATCTGGACAAGCACCAACCCAAGGTGAGAACATGAATTTCTTCTTCAGCTATCAAGTCAATTGGATGTATTGGAGATACTTCATGTGGAACTTTGCAGGTAGACAAAATGATGTGCAAGGACATACCGGCGATTTCCAAGATGGAAACTGGAAAAGTGGAATCGGATTTTTCGATGAAGGTCGTCTCGGAAATCAAGAGAACCTTCCAGAAATTCAAAAGAACAACAAAGCGAATAACTCATATTATTTCATTCCCCTCATTCTGGGTTTGTTGGGGCTTATTTACCAAATTACCCGACACAGACAAGACGCCTTTGTTGTGGGCTTGTTGTTCTTGCTAACAGGCTTGGCAATTGTTGTATACTTGAATCAAACTCCGCTTCAACCAAGAGAGCGTGATTATGCTTACGCAGGTTCATTTTACGCATTTACAATCTGGATTGGATTGGGTGTTGTTGCCCTCTATTTTTGGGGAAAAACGCTATTGCAGGCTATTCCAAGACCTGTTCTTGCAGGCATTGCTATTTTGCTGGCTTCATCGGCCCCAATTTTAATGGGTGCTCAAGGTTGGGATGATCACGACCGTTCAAACCGCAGAGCCGGAATAGATATGGCGAAGAACTACCTGAATTCGCTAGCACCTAATGCCATTATTTTCACCAACGGTGACAATGATACCTTCCCACTTTGGTATGCGCAAGAGGTAGAAGGTGTGCGCACAGATGTGCGTGTGGTGAATCTGAGCTTATTGAACACAGATTGGTACATTGATCAAATGAAACGCAGACAATATGAAAGTGCCCCCGTTCCGTTCAAAATGCCTGAGCAAAAATACCGTCAGGGTACCCGCGATTTAATCATCTTAATGCAAGACAGTGTGCCAACCGATTTATCCGAGGCTGTGAACTACTGTTTGAATGATGAGAATGTGTATGATGCGAAATACAAGAAGTTCAATACACTTCCAAATTTCCAATTCAAACTGCCAATTTCAGAGCAAGTTCAACAACAGTTTAAGCCATTTGAATTCAAGAACAGCAAAGTAGTTTCTGAAATGCAATTTGCACTACTTGAAGATGACGGCGAAACACCAAAGCAGTTCATTACTAAAGCTCAACTCATGGTTATGGACCTTATTGTATCAAACAATTGGGAACGTCCCATTTATTTTGCGGTGACAACTGGAGGCGAGGCATATATGGGTCTCGAACCGTACTTCCAATTGGAAGGTTTGGCATATAGGCTTACTCCAGTATACCACGAAGATTACGATCAGAGAAATAACAATGCAGGAGGCGTTGCTGCTGATATCATGTATGACAACGTAATGAATAAGTTTCAGTGGGGAAATATTGATAAAGAAAATGTTTATCTCGATGAAAATGCGAGAAGAATGGTGGTTAACCTGCGTATGCAAATGAACAATCTAGCAGAACAGTTTATTATTGAAGGCAGAAACGATATGGCTATCAAAGTTCTGAAAAAGTCACTCGAATCGCTACCGGAGAAAAATGCTCCTTATGATCAAGCGCAAATCATGTGGCAAACCGCAGAACTTCTGTTAAAGGCCGGAGATATTGAAACAGGTAAGGCAATAGCTAAACGCATGATAGAATTGAATCAGCAAATTCTCACCTATTCAACCTCTCTTGACAATACACGAAGAGAATCAATGAAACGAGATGTTCAAATTGCTGGATTAATCAATGATGAATTGGTTCAAGATTTAAAGAAATATGCACCCAATGATCCGTTGACTAAAGAGATGGAAGCTTCACATGAAAAATCGTTGAAAGAAGTGGGGCTTTTAGATCTTGTGAAAGGTGAGAGAGACAAAAAATTAATGTACGAAGAGCAGAAACGACTGTATGATTCTGTCATGAATGCGCAGAAGAAATCAGATACACTTAAACAGTCGAAAAGCTTGAAGCTAGATTTATAGTAAATGCATTTTTATTGGAAAGTATTATCTCGAATTACTGCAAAGCGTTGTTTCAACGCTTTGCTCGTTTTGGGATCCTACTATTTCTCAAGATTGTTTAAAACACAGCCGATAGGCTTTCCCATTTCTCTTAGCATTGAGCCCACTACTTCCTGTAATTTGGGTTGTCCTGAATGCCCTTCCGGATTGAAGCAATTTTCAAGACCAACGGGAAATCTCAGGTCAGAGCAACTTTACAATTGGCTGAATCCCATTGTTAATCGGTTGTGGTACGTGAATTTTTATTTTCAAGGAGAACCCTTTATTCACAAAGAGATTTTAAGTCAAATTGCATTCGTGAGTAAGCAAGGTGTTTTTACGTCAACATCTACGAATGCTCATTTTATCACCAAAGAGATTGCTGAGAATATCATTGCATCTGGTTTAGATCAATTAATTATTTCAATTGATGGAACCACCCAAGAGACCTATGAGAAATATCGTATTCATGGTAAACTTGAGAAAGTTTTAGAGGGGACCGCTAATATCATAGAAGCGAAAAGAAATCTTCAATCATCAACTCCGCATGTGGTCTTCCAATTTCTTGTAGTAGCGCACAATGAACATCAAATAGAAGATGCAAAGCATCTGGCAAAGGAATATGATGTGAACGAAATTCGATTTAAAACTGCACAGGTTTATAACTACGAAAACGGGAATGATTTAATTCCAAAAAATGATAAATACAGTCGATACAAACAACTGAAGTCAGGGAAGTGGGTTGTTAAGAACAAACTTGAAAATCACTGTTGGCGCATGTGGAGCGGCAGTGTCATAACGTGGGACGGAAAAGTGGTACCTTGTTGTTTCGATAAAGATGCCAAACATCAATTGGGCGACTTAACAGTATCAAGCTTTAGATCCATTTGGAAAAGCCCGTCTTATGTGCAGTTTAGGAAAAAAGTAATGAATAACAGAAGTCAGATTGATATCTGCACGAACTGCACAGAAGGAACTCAAGTTTGGAGTTAGTCTTTTTGTATGAGAACAACAGCATAGGCATTTACACCTTCCTCCCTTCCTACATATCCCATTCTTTCTTCAGTGGTAGCTTTAATACTCACATCTAATTCATCAATTGCACAAATTCGTGCAATGGTTTCAATCATGGCTGGAACATGTGGCTTAATCTTGGGCTTTTCAAGACAAAGTGTAGCGTCGATATTCCCAATCTTCCAACCGTCTTCGTGAATAATGGAAACCGTTCTTTCCAATAAAATCTTGGAGTCAATTCCTTTGAATTCATCAGAAGTATCTGGAAAATAAGTACCAATGTCACGTTTTCCAGCCGCTCCCAAAATAGCATCACAAATGGCGTGTAAGAGCACATCAGCATCACTATGACCAAGTGCTCCTTTTTCATGTGGTATTAGAACACCACCAAGCCAAAAATCTCTTCCTACTTGCAGCTGGTGAACGTCATATCCGAATCCTACGCGTATTTTCATTGATCTGATTCTAATTCCTCTCTCGTTTTCGCATCTAATGAAAAACGCAATGAGAATCGTAAGGTGTTTGCTAACGGGTTCTGTTGTGTAGTGCTGACCAAATAACTCATGTCAATGGTGAGTACTTGATAATGCAGCCCTGCACCGAACGTAATGAATTGTCTATTTCCTTTGGTATAATGCTCGTGAAAATAACCGACACGCACGGCAAATTGCTTGGCAAAATCATATTCAACTCCTGCGCCAATGTTGTATTCTCGAAGTTCTTCTCTGAATTTTGAACCTGGATATATGGTCTCGGTTTCTGGGTCGTATTGACCAGGGGCATCATAAAAAGACTGAATGATTCCACTTGCTGTTCCTACGTTTGGATTGAATCCAGATAAAATGGTGTCACTGTTATTTTTGTAAATAGGGGGCGATGGAACCAATAATTTGTTGACATCTACCAAAAGTGTCAGTTTGTTATACTGATCCATGTTGGAAGTAAATGCAACACCCGTTCTCAAATTCGCTGGTATAAAATCGCGGTAATCGGTATTGGTATAGCTCATCTTAGCTCCAATGTTCGAAATGTTCATTCCCCAATTTAATTTCGCTTTTTTACCGGCAAATTTTATTTTGTCATTGGTATAGAAAGTAGAAATGTCGACAGCTACAGTTTGGCCAGGTTTACTCTCAGCTCCTTGGACATTTGTTCTTCCTGTTAAGTTGGAATTAACATATCGCAATGCTAATCCACCAGAGAAATTTTTTGATAATTTTTGAGCAAATGTGAAATCTACAGCGAACTCGGCAGGTTTGAATGGCATAATTACCGATCCCATTTCATCAGTAAATGTGATGTTACCCAATGTGAAGTAACGTAATGAACCTCCAATAGCCTGATTCTTATTTATTTTTTTATAACCAGAGAGGTAACTTAAACTCATGTCATTGACCAAAGCCCGAAGCCATGGGCTGTATGAAAGGGATACCTCCATTTGGTCATCGGCAAAGGCTAATTTCGATGCATTCCAGAAAGTGGAATTCGCATCTGGATCTAGAGCAACACCAGCATCACCAAGTGCTCCGCACCTTGAATCTGGCGCAATTGTTAAAAAAGGAACCGCGGTAGTTATGGTGTTCAAAGTCAATTCACGGCCATTCAATTGATTGGGATTCGTTAATTGGGCGTATGAAGAACCACTACCAATGCAAATGGCTAATCCAAATAATAAAAATGTTTTTTTCATCACGTTCACAAATATACTGCCTCTGATAGGATACAGAGACTATTTTAAAATCACTAATTTCTCATATTGTTCAGCTCGCTGACCACTTTCATTTCTAACTTCCAATCTGTAGATGTAAGTCCCCTTTCCTATGGCATCTCCAAAATCATCTTTTCCATCCCATGGAATAGACTCTCCTTTAAACCCTGTACTGAAAAAAGAGCGCTCCAATGTTTTTACCAATTTGCCACTAACGGTAAATATTTGAACACGCACATTCAGTTGCTGACAGGGTTGATTGTGTTCAAACATGAAAGCTGTATTGGTGGTGAATGGATTGGGAAAATTCAATACATGTGAGAGTGCTATGTTGGCATCATCCGCAACAATAAATTGTATTTCGGCCTCATTGCTATTGTTGTGGACATCCCAAGCTTTGACCTTTAAGGTGTGATTTCCTATACTTAAACTTGATAGTGGATATGTTGCGACTCCACTTTTATATGTGTCCAAATCAGATTCGTAGTAATCATTTAAAACAATTGGATTTGAAGTGTTTCCATCAAGAATCGCAGTTAAATTATGCCCAATGCCATTGCCAACTGTGTTAATGCCATTCTCATCTTGAAGTCTAGCGATAAGAATAGGGGTTGTATTTGTTGTTCCGCCTGAAATAAAAGTAGAGTCGTTCATGAAAATGCGAATTTCAGGACCAACGGTATTCAATGCCGCACCTTCAAGTACGCTACCAATTTTGAAATCCTCGCTGAAGCCATGACCATCTTTGTTTCCTGCAACGGTATAATAACTAACACGTCCATTGGCAACGGTGTAATTAATATCTATGGGTACAACAAATTTGAAAGAGAAGACACCATTGATTACGCTGGCTTTCCCGCGATATATAATTTTGTTGAATGAAGAAAAATTCAAAACTTGCCCTGCTTCACCATCTTGGTCATTATTTTGCGTCTGAAGTTGAGACTCTTTGTCATACACTGTTGGGTATATGAAGCCATTGAAATCAGTTAGTGTGTTGCCATTCGCGTCAGTTACATTTCCCTTAAACTCCACCTCTTGCAATGCTTTTAATGTGTCATTGAAATTGACTAATTCTTGATTATTGATGTGTGTTGTTCGCACATTGAATTTCGGGTAAACCATTTTTAGAGCAGGGTCGCCTAGTAGGCTGAAATTCGGCTTACTGTCATTACCCGGGTTCACACCGTTTTTAGTCAACATATTTAGTTCGCCAAGTGAATAAGTGTTGCCATTTGGTTCATCGAGCACATGCTCAAAAAATGCCAGGTCCATTTCATAATTCTCTCCCGTGTATACAATTCGGGTGGTTGTGAGCATAGCTATGGCACCACCATTTTTATTCATCACCAACAACTCACCCGCAGACTTGTAAGACGGATCGTCATACCTCGCAAGTTCACAAGTTGCAGTGAGGAAAACGGGCATTCTATATTTATTGGTGAAGGATAAAATAGTTGGAATATCTAAAATTCGCTCATGAGCCCAGCCACGCTCGCCGCCATGGCCAATATAGGTCATGAGCAGGGTGCCGTTTTGAACACGTTGTTGAATACCTTTTTCACCGTCTGGATAACGTTCACCCCCTGGTGTTGAATACTGTGTGAAAGCATCCATATACAATTTTGTAATGTCATATTCTGGATGATTGACACGAACTGAATCAGACAACGACTCGCATGAGTTGGTATGAACAGATTCAAACGGACCGCCACTACCGTCTTGGTCGTCAGAAACAAAAGTGATGTTATTTCTCCAATTGCCGTATGGTGTTTCTTGGGCATCACCTACACAATATGCACCTCCGGTTGAACTGGAATTTTCAGCCAAATAGGCTTTCATTTTTTCTAAATACCCTTGTGCCTCCTCAAGGTTTTCGCATGGAATTCGGCCAATTCCACAATCTAATAATCCAGTTGAATTCCCGTCTTCATTATCAGAGAGCATAACGAAATAGTCATCACTAACATAGCTTGATGTCGGAGATAAGGAATTATCAGACTCATAAACCATAATGGTATTTCCTCGGTGATTTGATATGCCTTTATTTCTCGAATAATCACCATCGCCAATCAGCAATAAATTTTCTGGATAAACCCCCGAAATATCCCCCCGATTTTTTAACATGAGCATAACTTGTCTGAAGGCCATAGCGTCTGGTGCACCACTAGAAAATTCATTGAAAACGTGTTCAGGTGTTGCTATTGCAACCGATTTTCCTTCGCCCTCATGTATGAGCTTTATTTCTTCTGCGATGCTCATATAAGGGGGGGCGGAAATAATAACTAGGTCAATGTTATTCCATTCATGAATGTTTTGATTTTCTATTTTGCCTATGGCAGTCGGAGTCAGAAAATTGGTAAAGGCTATAAATTCTCTGAGCGTATCTGTCGCAACAGTCCATTTTTTAACTCCTCCTGCATCGGTTAATTGAAGTTTTTTCGGATACATAGTTGCCGTAATATCCCACACCTCTAAATTGTTCGAGGTTGTATTCAGGTTGAACTCTGTAATATTACCCTGTCCTACTGTTAGAGTGTCTCGAATTTTCATCTGAGTTCCCGAAAGAATCAGATTTCGTGTTGAATTGATCAGAATATAATCTAACCATCCTTTTGCCTCGCTATTCCCTTTGTTGAAGGTTACAGCAACATTGCAGTTGGCATTGTTCGGAAGGAAAGATTGAATAATGGATCCAGTTCTGGCTACAAGTGAAGTGGGGGAATCGTAAACAAAACCAATTGAAGTTGAGGCGGTGTTACCTTGAACAGCTGCTGTGAATGAAGAAGTTGCTCCAATTGTTCTAGCAACAGCCGCAACCTCAAAACTAGCTTGATGGGTGGTTGAAATGTTTTGAAATGAAAATGGATAGGTTGCAGTTAAGACCTGGTCAAATAAATCGCCATAGAACTCTCTTCCTCCTTTCGCTAAATTGTAAATATCATTTTCAAGATATTGGAAATCTTGAAAGGTATTAGAAGACTGATTGAATGTGGTTTCGTTCGTTTCAGTTTGAATTCGCAGTGGATCGCTATCTCCAATTTTTAAAAAATAATATGCTGTATCCGTGTAGAAATGCTTTTTGTGTAACCAACGCTTTCTACCTAAAGTGCTATTGTATTTTAAATCCCATGTGTCGGGACCCTTCCCGAAAAAAAGAATGTAATCATTGGCATTGAATACACCATCTGCCTCTCCTGAAATGTAAATCGCATTTTTCAACGGGTCATTTGGTTTGGAGATGCTATTGAGTTCTGGGAGCATGGAGCCACCGTTACCATATAGGTTAATTGATTGAGGGTTTAAAGTGGATGTATTTACTCCAAGCGACTCTAAAAATGATTTATCCATTTTGTAGATGCCGTCTTTGGTGACCGCTACCTTGAAAATGTCACCGGTCGATAACACACTTGTATTTGGAAAACTCTGATTGTTTTTTGATGTTCCCAGATAATCTTTGGTTTCAATGGTGCACCCGAATTCTGATAGCGCCTCAACGCTATTTCCTACTTTTCGGAATGGTGAAACAAATACTACAAAGTGATTTCCTTTTTTGTCAGATTGAACCAATTTCCATGAGATTGCAAAATAATTTGGAAGCGCAGCAGCTTCCAAACTGAAATCTGGTCCTTGCTTTCCAATTTTTTGGTCAGAAATGAAAACGGATGAAATTTCTTTATTTTT
The DNA here is from genome assembly GCA_964430305.1 of uncultured Chryseobacterium sp. Classification (GTDB taxonomy): domain Bacteria; phylum Bacteroidota; class Bacteroidia; order Flavobacteriales_D; family Sanyastnellaceae; genus CAIZGX01. The sequence continues at coordinate 26,334 of CAYSEX010000017.1, read as the reverse complement.
CGGGAGAACAATGCGTTGAGCATACACTGGACCTAAGGATTCGTGCTGAAAAAGATCTTGACAGGATTCCAATAACGTTGCATTTGACTTATACTCTAGTTTTTTAGAGAAAAAAGTTTGAGCTTTTAACGAATAAATATCAATGCAGAATACTGAAATACAAGTAGTTAAGAAAATAAGAACTTGTTTCAATTTAGACATCTTTTTTGCGTTTTGGCCCCTCTCTAACATCGTTTTTTAGAATATATTGTGTGATTCACTTGTCAAATGAATGCAAAAATGTTGTATACTTGCTATTCGAATCGAATATTTTTTATAAACTTTCGAATGAAGAAGGCGATGAAAATAAAAATATTAGGGGTAATCCTTTGCTCCATTAGTTTAATGCAAGTTTTTGCCCAAGACCCTGAATTCACTCAATTCTACGCAAATCCGTTGTATTTGAATCCGGCTTTTGCAGGAACAACCAAGTGTCCACGTTTCGTAATGAACTACCGAAATCAGTGGCCTTCCCTAACCGGAACTTTCGTTACAACGAGCGCCAGTTACGATCAACACGTGGAAACCATCTCCGGGGGTCTCGGTTTAATTGTCATGAACGACAGAGCCGCTCAAAACACCTTGAATACAACCACAGTTAGTGGTATTTATTCATACCAACAACCAATCAATCGAAAGTTTAGTATTAAAGCGGGTTTCCAAGCATCGTATTTTCAAAAATCGTTGGATTGGAGCAAGCTTACTTTCGGCGATATGATTGATCCACGGAAAGGCTTCATCTACGAAACAAATGATATTCCTCGTGGTGGAAACGTTAAGAACATTGACTTTTCTGCCGGTATTCTTGGTTTTAGTCAGATGTTCTACGGTGGCTTTGCCGTGCATCATTTGAATGAACCAAACGAAAGCTTGATCGTGGGTACTTCTCGTTTGCCCATGAAGTATACTGTTCATGCCGGAGCAGTAATACCCATTAAAGAAAAATATAAAGATGGAAGTACGCTATCTCCGAATATTTTGTACCGCAGGCAAGGTGAATTCCAACAATTGAATCTTGGGCTCTATGTGAACAAAGGACCAATTGTAGCAGGCGTTTGGTTCAGAGGATTGTTGTTCGGTGAGAAATATAGAGACAGTTTCATTGCAACCTTGGGTGTTCAGAACGAAAACATTCGTGTAGGTTACAGTTATGATGTTACCATTAGTGGATTAACACCCGCAACAGGTGGCTCACACGAAGTATCTCTAGCTATTAATTTTGAGTGTCGCCCTAAAAAAGTCAAGTTTCGCACAATAGCGTGTCCCTCATTTTAGTTAAGTAGAACCCAACATCAATTTTTCATATAATTTAGGAAACATGAAAAACGTACAATTAACATTTTTAGCTCTCGCAACGGCTGTGCTTTCATTGAGTTCATGCAGCGACGGTCCGCGTTCAAGCGCAACCGGATGGGAGTACAATCAAAGCCCAAACACCGAAGGCTTCAAAAAGGGTAGGGAAGGAAAAAATGGAGGTTTTTATTACACCCAATATGCTGGTCAAGAGACCGGCCCAGGTCTTGTTTTCATTGAAGGCGGTCGCTTTTCAATGGGACGTGTAGAAGATGATGTCAATTATTCTTGGGACAATATTCAAACACCCGTAACAGTGAGTTCATTTTATATGGATGAAACGGAAGTAACCAATCAGCATTGGAGAGATTACATGCGTTGGTTGGATATCGTATATGGACCAAATGATAAGTCTCTCGTAAGAAAGGCTTTGCCTGACACTAGTTGTTGGAGACAGAAGGACCAAGATATGGAGAAGTATGTTGACTATTATCTGCGTCACCCGGCCTACAGTGAATATCCAGTAGTTGGTGTAAGCTGGTTGCAAGCCAGTGACTATTGTTCATGGCGAACAGATAGAGTGAATGAGTACATATTAGTACGCGAAGGCATATTGATTTATAATACTGCGAATCAGGCTAGTGCCATGCCTTTCACAACTGAAACATACTTAAATGGCCAATACCACGGTGATGCTGCATCCCGTTTAGCAGATCAAAAAAATGGTTTTCTTGGAGCTGAAAATCTTTCTCAACCAAATACTTCTCGTAATATTAGAATGGAAGATGGAATGCTCCTTCCTCGATACCGCCTGCCAACCGAGGCCGAATGGGAATATGCTGCCATGGCTTTAATTGGAAATTCATATCAAGAATTAATTACTGATCGTAGAACATACCCTTGGAACGGACACTATGTGCGTAACGGATCTAATGGTACCGAATATTTCGGTCAAATGCGTGCAAACTTCATGAGAGGAACTGGTGATGCAATGGGTGTTGCTGGCTATTTGAACGATAATGCTGACATTACAGCACCCGTTTATCAATATCCACCAAATGACTTCGGATTGTATAACATGGCAGGTAATGTATCTGAGTGGGTTGCCGATGTGTACCGTCCATTAAGCGAAGACGAACGTTCTGAATTCCGTCCGTTTAGAGGTAATGTGTATCGCACGAAGGAGCTAGATACGGATGGTGTTGTGAAAGAGGTTTATCAAGGAAATATTTATGACTTGCAAGGAATTAACGAGTATTTGATTGATATGGAGAGAAAGATGAAGGCAAACATTAACTATCCGTTATCTCCAGATGAGGAGGCCCTGATTTTAACTTGTAAAGATCAAATGGTTCTTGCAATTGACGCTGAGACTGCGAAAAAGCCAATTGAAGAAGTTATGAATTTGATCAATGGTACTGGTCAGGTTTCTGATGGTAAAGGTGGGAAAACCAAGAGCTTAACAGAAAAATTGGCTGAAGCAACCAAAAAGAGACCTCTAGAGCAATTGGCTGTAACTATCAAATTGAAACTCGAGGAATACATTGTGAACGCACCCGGTCAGCAACGTATGCGTGATGTCACAATAGAGGAGAATATCAATAGAACCAATTACAGAAAGGCGGATAATATTGATTACGGTGATGGTGATTTCCAAAGCTCTAGAAATTACCAAGATGCAAGTTATGATACTTACAACGGATACAAGAACGGAAATCGCGATGATAGCCATCGTATGTATGATTATGGTAAAACTACATTAATCAATAACAGGTCACGTGTCTACAAAGGGGGAAGTTGGGAAGACCGGGTGTACTATAACATACCATCAACCAGACGTTTCTTAGACGAACGCAAGTCTTCAAGAAGTATTGGATTCCGTTGTGCTATGGATCGCGTTGGTTCACCAACAGGTCTGGGAGCCAAAGGCGGAATGGAATAAAATTGTTAGCATATTTCATTTTAAAACACCCCGCAATTCGCGGGGTGTTTTATTTTTGAAACATGGATGCTAGAGAAAAAATTTTCAATGCTTTTCTTGAAAAACGAATAGTTACAACCGATTCAAGGAACATTCCTTCAGGCAGTTTATTTTTCGCTTTGAAGGGTGAGAATTTCAATGGTAATGAATTTGCAGAACAGGCTCTTGCGCATGGTGCATCATTTGCCATTGTAGATGAGGTTTTTGGTGAAGGAAGCACAGACGAGCGACTCATTGTGGTAGATGATGCCCTTAAATCCTTACAACTCTTAGCAGCTGATTACCGCAATACGTTTCAATTTCCAGTTTTGGCCATAACAGGTAGTAACGGAAAAACAACAACCAAAGAATTGATTCGGGAGGTTATTGCCAAGAAATTCAAGGTTTACGCTACAGAGGGAAATCTGAATAATCACATAGGTGTTCCTTTAACAATTTTAAGAGTACCGGCAGATTGTGAATTTGCTATCATTGAAATGGGGGCAAATCATCAAAAAGAAATTGCTTCATATTGTGAAGTTGCTCGTCCAGATTTTGGTTTAATTACCAACATTGGCAAAGCTCATTTGGAAGGCTTTGGCGGTGTAGAGGGTATCATTAAGGGTAAAGGTGAATTGTTCGATTCACTTCGTGCTAACAAAAAAATAGGATTTGTAAATACAGAATTACCGCATTTAACCGGCATGATCCAAAGCATGGATCATGTTGCATATGGTTTCCAAACCGATCCTTTTCGAATTGAAATAGTGAAGGAAGCACCCACGTTAAATTTTCGTTTTTCGATAAATACTGGAGCAACTTTTACGAGTTGTTCAACTCAATTAGCTGGAACATATAATTTATTCAATATAGCATCGGCTATAGCAATTGGAAATTATTTTGAAATTGGCGAGCAAGAGATTGCAAATGCAATAGCAGCATACAACCCAACGAATAATCGCAGTCAACTTTGGGACAGTGGAAGGAATAAAGTCATTTTGGACGCGTATAATGCCAACCCAAGTAGTGTAGAGGTAGCTCTTCGGAATTTAGTTCATTTTGATGATCCTTTTTTCATTTTAGGAGATATGTTTGAGCTTGGTGACTACTGTAAACAAGAGCATGAGCGTATCGTAAACCTGGCCTTGGAATTGAATTTGGAGGGTTATTTTGTTGGCGAATTTTATAGTCAAGCTTATGCAAAGTCATTTAATTCTGTTGAAGCTTTGCGTGCATTTTTAGTTTCGAATGCCATAGAAAATAAGACGCTTTTGTTGAAAGGGTCAAGGGGTATGCGATTGGAACAATTAAAGGATCTCTTGTAGTGTTTACGTTGTATTTTTGAAATCTATTATGAATAAGAATTTTGTTGAAGAATTGAGCTGGCGTGGAATGTTACACAATTCCATACCCGAAACGGAATCTCACCTGAACGAAACTATGCGTAAGGCATACATTGGATTTGATCCAACGGCAAGCTCATTAGGTGTGGGCAATTTGGTTCAGATCATGACACTTTTGCATTTTCAGCAATGCGGCCACAAGCCAATTGCTTTAATAGGTGGAGCAACAGGTATGGTTGGTGATCCAAGTGGAAAATCAGCAGAACGAAATTTATTGGGCGAAGAGGAACTTCGATTTAATCAAGCCTGCCAGCAGAAACAATTGGAAAAGTTTTTAGATTTTAATTGTGGGGCGAATTCTGCTGAGATTGTGAATAATTATACTTGGTTCAAGGAAATGGGGTTCTTGCAGTTTATTCGTGATATTGGAAAACGACTCACGGTGAATTACATGATGGCAAAGGATTCTGTGAAGAATAGAATTTCTGGAGATGATCGCGAGGGAATGAGTTTTACTGAATTTACATATCAGCTTATTCAGGGTTATGACTTTTATTATTTGTGGAAATACAAGGGTGTAACGCTTCAAATGGGGGGCTCCGATCAATGGGGAAATATTACCACAGGAACTGAGCTTATTCGCAGAATTGACGGAGGAAATGCTTTTGCGCTAACAACTCCATTGATAAAAAAGGCAGATGGAACCAAGTTCGGTAAAACAGAGGGTGGAAATGTGTGGCTTGATCCAACTCGAACTTCCCCCTATAAATTTTATCAATTTTGGTTGAACGCATCCGATGAAGATGTAAAAAATTACATCCGAATTTTCACATTGAAAACGCAGGAAGAGATTTTAGCATTGGAGGCAGAACAAATTACTGATCCAGGTGCAAGACCGCTTCAAAAAGCTTTGGCATTGGATATTACAACCCGCGTTCACAGTGAACAGGAAACTGCTCAAGCTATTCAAGCTTCTCAAGTGCTATTCGCAAAGGATGCCGAGTTTCGTAGTCTTTCCAAGGAATTGCTTTTAGATGTGATGGAAGGGGTGCCAACAGGAAACTTGTCGAAAACCACACTGGACAATGGATTAGACCTTGTTGACGCCTTGGTTGATTCAGGCTTTTTGCAGTCTAAAGGTGAGGCCAGAAGAGCATTGCAGGAAAATAGTATTAGTGTAAATAAGGAGAAGATGGGGGCAGAATCGAAGCTTACGAATTCGAATTTGATTCATGGAGAATTTTTGGTTTTGCAACGTGGAAAGAAAAATTATTTCTTAGTTCGTTGTCAATAGGCAACCCTTTTAAAGAATTTGCGTCTTTGAAGAGAAGTTTAACTTCTAACTGAGTTGAATTGTGTTGGGCAAAACAATTTGGTTATATGATTTCCTAAACAAAATAAGAAGGGGTTCCAAAGGGAACCCCTTCTTATTTATACTTCAGCAACAAGTAGATTGCATCCGCGCAAATCGGCTTGTTCTACCCGCCCCAATATTTCAAAAGAATGGTAATTTTGGGTAACCGCAATGTCTTGCGTTTCAATAAATGAGCAGCTATTAATATTGGCTAAATCTACAATATTTAAACCGCCTCTTTTCCCCAATGGTAGTGCGAAATAAGGATCTGAAACATCCCTAATGAGCACGCGCATCCAAGGTGGGCAATGAAAAATTCCATTTTGTTTAGAATATGCCTGACTCAATAATTCTGTCATTCCATATTCACTGTGTATTTCATTGCATTGGAACGCAGCTTTTAAAATGTCGTGAACTTGATTTTTAGGTAATTCTTTTCGGTTGCCTTTCATTCCGCCGGTTTCCATGATTATGGTGTTTTTAAGCGGTATGGGAAATGCAGATGCAAAATCCATTAATGCGTAGGTAACACCTATGAGAATGGTTGGTATATTCTTTTCCTCATTCAAAAGCAATTGATCTTTGAGCATTTCAAAATCATTGAGATAAAAACCTGAACCTTGAATACCGGATTGTATGAGATCATTGACCATATATACAAGAGAGGAATCTCCATTACTCAAATAGTTTGGCAGCAGAGCTAAGATGCATTTTTCTGAGACAGAACCATAGGTAAGGGTCCAATTCAGTCGGAAACTGTGTTCGTAAAGGGGCAGGTGTTCAACATGATGCTGACTTCGAATTCCGCCTGTTCCGCTGCTTTTGAAAATAATTTCAGCTGTTTTAGTTTCCGGCAGAATAGCATGAGACTTGAAGAATTGTATGGGTAGAAATGGAATTTTTGTCCAGCAATCTATTGGAAAGTTGCGATTGATGAGGTTCAGGTAATCATGATATACTGGAATATTGACACGTTGCCAATTGTAAATTTCAATGGCCTTACTATTAAAATTTTCATTGTGAATTTCGTCTAATTGTAGCATTCCGTGTGGATATTATTCTCCTATCTTTACAAAGATGCAAAAGATTTATTTCTTACTCTTTATGTTCGTGGTTTTGGTTTTGTCATCTTGTTTAGAGGTGGAAACTTATCCGAATGAACCTAGTCTTTCAGCGGCAAGCATTGTGATACAAGGAGACAGTGCCATTTTGAATGCCGATTTTATTGATGGAGATGGAAATTTTGGTTTAGATGAGTCAGATACAGGTGGAGTATTTTCTGATTGTTTGCACCAATATAATTTTTTTGCTGACTACCAGGAAAAGCATAACGGAGTTTGGATAACCATGAGTGAAGACCCGTGTATAAATCCAAACGCAATTCCATTTTATTATCGGGCGCCGTGGGTTCAACCGCCGGGTCAGAATAAGACGCAGAAAGGAAGGGTGAGTATTGTTTTGTACCCGGCCTATTACCTCATTAGTAATTTTGATACCTGCCGATTTAAAGTGCGAGTGTGTGATCGAGATTTTAATTTTTCGAACGAAGTTTTTACGAATGAATTTATAAAGCCACAATAATGTACGGATTAGTAAACAAAGGAATAGAAGAGATGGTCATTGAATTTCATGGCCAAGACAAATGGGAAGAAATTAAGCGAAAGGCTTCATTTGAATCAGAAGGTTTTTTGAATATGAAGCCGTATCCAGATGACTTGACCTACAAATTGGTTGGTGCTGCTTGTGAGGTATTGAATGCGAGTGCGGAGGATGTTTTAAAAGCTTTCGGTGAATATTGGATTTTGTTCACCGCAGAAAAGGGATATGGTGAAATGTTGAATTTGGCTGGATCTACGTTGCCTGATTTTTTGAAAAATTTGGATATGCTGCACGGAAGAGTGAACAACCTTATGTCTGAGTTGGTTCCACCTCAATTTGAATGTGAGAATGAAACGGAGCACAGTATTGAGCTTATCTATAAATCGAAACGAGAGGGATTAATTCCCATGCTGCATGGATTAGTGACCGGCCTGGGAAAACGATTTAACAAAACCACCACATTCACATTTATGCATGATACACCTGAAGGTGGGAAGAAATTTTTAATTGAATGGAATTAACTGGTTTCGATGCCCTTGAAAGTGCATGTCCTTTTTACTTCATCATTGACGAAAAAGGACTTGTTATTCAATCGTCAAATCTTTGGGAGAAATCAATGAAATGCTCATTGAATGAAAATTTCATTGAGGATTTATTTGAACTTTCAATACCCTTTCATCACATGACTGAAATGGCAAGACAGGGCAGAAGAAAATTATTATTCTTATCAAACAAAAAGGGGATACAGAAATTCAAAGCTGGAGTTCAATTGATTCAGAATGATAATATACTTTTTTTGTGTAACCCAGTTTTGAATAGTCAGTTGAATCTGAAAGATTATGATTTGACTTTGAATGATTTCCCTGTTCACGATTCTATAGCGGAATATGTTTTTACTCAAAATTCTTTTGTTGCAACACAAATAGATGCATTGGAGATATACGATAAACTGGAGAAAAAGAATGTCGAGTTAAAATTGTTCTTAACTGACCTTGAGTCTAAGAATAAGGATCTTGAAATGCTTTTAGGAGAGGTACATCATCGTGTGAAAAACAATCTAGCTTTTATCAATAGTTTGCTCGAGATTGAGTCGAATTTTTCCAATTCTAAATCAAAAGAAGAAATATTATCAGATGTCAAATTGCGTATCAAATTTATTGCACGCATTCATGAGATCATGTATCAGTCGAACTCTTTTTCCTCCATCAATATTCAAGAGTATTTCAGTTCACTCGTAGATGAAGTGTTTGCGTTTTATCGACCGCCAAGTCATGTTAAAATTCAAATTGATATTGAAGATATTATTGTTAGCCAAGCGGAATTACTGCCTCTTGCTATGATTGTGGTTGAGTTACTCACGAATGTGTTCAAACATGGTTTCTTTGATGATGAAAGGGCTTTTTTAACATTCTACATTGGTCAAAAACAAAGTAGTAAAGTTCTTCAAGTATCGAATTCGTTTGAAAAGAAGCATTCATTCAATTCTGGCACGGGTTCGCTGTTGATAGATATCTTTACACGTCAAATGAAGGGCAAAAAAGAAATCCGCCAAGACCTTGACGGATTTCATTTTGAATTAAGTTGGTAATAATTAAGCTAACCTGTGCTGTAATTCTTGGTTAATCACCTCCAAGAAATCTTCGGTAGTCAAATAATGTTCTTCAGCAGTTTTAGATCCATGTATACAAACAGCTAAATCTTTTGTCATTTTCCCCGCTTCAACCATATCTACACAAACCTTTTCAAGGGTTTGAGCGAAATTGATCAAATCTGGGTTCTCATCTAGTTTTCCCCTGAAGGCCAAACCTTGGGTCCATGCGAATATGGAAGCAATTGGATTGGTAGACGTTTTCTTTCCTTGTTGATGTTGACGGTAGTGTCTTGTAACTGTTCCGTGGGCAGCCTCAGCTTCCATTGTTTTTCCGTCTGGTGTAATTAAGGCTGAAGTCATGAGCCCCAAAGATCCAAAACCTTGTGCTACAATATCAGATTGTACGTCTCCGTCGTAGTTTTTACAAGCCCAAACAAATCCTCCATCGCTTTTCAAGCAATAGGCAACCATGTCATCAATGAGACGATGTTCATAGGTTATACCTAATTCCGCGAAGGTTGTTTTAAATTCATTTTGATATACTTCTTCGAAAATATCTTTGAATCGGCCATCGTATTTTTTGAGAATGGTGTTCTTTGAAGAGAAGTATAAGTTCCACTTACGCATAATGGCTTGATTGAAGCAACTGCGCGCAAATCCATAGATACTTTCTTCGGTGTTGTACATGCTCAATGCAACACCATTGCCATCGAAGTTGTATACTTCAAACGTTTGAGGCTCACTTCCATCTTCTGGAGTGAAAGTCATTGTTAGTTTACCTTTTCCTTGAATAACGGTATCTGTGGCGCGGTATTGATCTCCGAATGCATGACGACCAATGTTAATGGGCTTGGTCCATCCGGGAACTAATCTTGGAATATTGTTACAAATGATTGGTTCTCTGAAAACGGTTCCACCAACAATATTGCGGATGGTTCCGTTCGGACTTTTCCACATTTTTTTCAAGCCAAATTCTGCTACGCGTCCTTCGTCTGGAGTAATGGTTGCGCACTTAACAGCAACATTGTATTGCAGGGTAGCATGCGCTGCGTCTATGGTTACTTGATCTTCTGTTGCATCGCGGTTTTCAATTCCAAGATCGAAATACTTGATGTCAAGATCAACATAGGGAAGTATTAATTTGTCTTTGATGTACTTCCAAATGATTCGTGTCATTTCATCTCCATCCATTTCAACGATGGGGTTGGCTACTTTGATTTTATTCATGGGTCTTTCTTAAAGGTCTGTACAAAAATAAAATCGGGAGTTGCTTTTTTCATAGCGAACTCCCGAAGATTTTGAAAGTTTGTAAACAATTACGCTTGTTCGCGAGATGAGAAGAAGAATGCACCTTCAATGGCAGCGTTTTCATCGCTGTCTGAACCGTGCACAGCGTTTGCTGCAATGCTTTTCGCAAACATTTTGCGGATAGTTCCTTCCTCTGCTTTTGTAGGATCCGTTGCTCCAATTAAATTGCGGAACGCCTCAACTGCATTTTCTTTTTCTAAAATGGCGGCTACAATTGGACCACTGGTCATGTACTCTACCAATTCTCCGTAAAACGGACGCTCTTTGTGAACTTCGTAGAAACGAGACGCATCTTCTTTTGAAAGTTGAGTCCATTTCATTGCGCGAATGGTGAATCCGGATTCGATAATTTTATCTAAAATTTTACCGGTGTTTCCCGCTGTCGTAGCATCGGGCTTGATCATGGTGAATGTGCGATTTCCTGACATAGTACTTAATTTTTTCGAGCGCAAAAGTACAACATTCTCGCGTTACATTTGCCCAAACTTCATGAATATGATTACAAATTTTACCTCACAAGAGGCCATGGCCTTGGAAGATAAATACGGTGCACACAACTATCATCCAATCCCTGTGGTTATTGCAAAAGGAAAAGGTGCGAAGGTGTGGGATTTAGAAGGGAAAGAATATTTTGACTTCCTATCTGCCTACAGTGCGGTGAACCAAGGTCATTGTCACCCGAAGATTATTCAAGCATTAACAGATCAAGCGCAGCGCGTAACACTTACATCGCGTGCGTTTTACAACAGTGAATTGGGAGCCTATGAGAAGTTCATTACTTCTTACTTCGGATATGACAAAGTACTACCTATGAACACAGGTGTTGAGGGTGGCGAAACAGCAGTAAAACTTGCGCGTAGATGGGGATATAAGGTGAAGGGAATTGCAGATAATCAGGCGAAGATTGTATTTGTTGACGGAAATTTTTGGGGAAGAACGTTAGCCGCAATTTCTACTTCGAATGACCCAAGTAGTTACGCCGGTTTTGGGCCATATGTGGAAGGTTTCTTAAGAATTCCGTACAATGATTTGACCGCCTTGGAGCAGTGTCTAGCATCGGACCCAAATATTGCAGGATTCATGTTCGAGCCTATTCAAGGAGAGGCGGGGGTTGTTGTTCCAGACGAAGGTTATTTGAAGGGTGTTCGTGCCTTGTGCAGTCAGTACAATGTACTTATGATTGCAGATGAGGTTCAAACGGGACTAGCAAGAACAGGCAAATTACTGGCTTGTGATCATGAAGGTGTAAAACCAGATTTACTCATACTAGGAAAGGCCCTATCGGGTGGCGTATTGCCGGTTAGTGCGGTTTTGGGAAATGATGAAGTTATGCTAACCATTAAACCAGGTGAACATGGTAGCACATACGGTGGAAATCCTTTGGCTTGTGCAGTAGCTACTGCGGCTTTGGAAGTTCTTCGCGACGAGAAAATGGCAGAGCACGCAGAAGAGTTGGGCGTGTTTTTCAGAAATGAGATGGAACGTATACAGGAACGCTATCCATTAATTACAAAAGTTCGAGGCAGAGGTTTATTGAATGCCGTTGTAATTGATAATACGGAAGAAAGCGAACAAGCTTGGAATATTTGTGTGGATTTAGCTCAGAACGGATTGTTAGCCAAACCTACACACGGAAACATAATACGTTTCGCACCTCCGTTGTGCATTACACGTGAAGAGATGAAGCAATGTGTTTCAATTATTGAAAATGTCATTTCAACACATTCGAAATAAGAAATTAGATCCAGCCTTTCATCTTCATCCATTCGTCATTGTACATTTTACCTAAGTATCTTGTGCCATGGTCGTGGAAAATAACTACAACTACATCTGTAGGTTTGAATTTATCTTTCAATTGAAGAACCCCTGAAATGGCAGATCCAGCGCTATTTCCAACAAAAATACCTTCTTCTTTGGCTATGCGTCTTTGAATCAAAGCAGCATCTTTATCTGTTACTTTTTCAAATTGATCAATGAGGTTGAAGTCAACATTTTCGGGTAAAAAATCTTCACCAATACCTTCGGTCACGTAGGGGTAAATTTCATCTTTATCGAAAATTCCGGTTTCTTTGTATTTCTTAAAAACGGAACCGTAGGTGTCAATACCAATGACGCAGATGTCTGGATTTTTTTCTTTCAGAAATTTCGCTGTTCCTGAAATTGTTCCACCAGTTCCTACCCCAACAACGAGGTGCGTAATTTTTCCGTCAGTTTGATCCCAGATTTCTGGTCCCGTTGATTCATAATGCGCCTGAGCATTGCTCGGGTTGTCATATTGATTCGGTTTCCAGCTATTCGGCACCTCTTTTTCTAATCTTGAAGAAACGCTGTAATATGATCTGGGATCCTCGGGGTCAACATCTGTGGGACAAACAATAACTTCAGCTCCTAGTGCACGAAGCGCATCAAACTTCTCTTTACTTTGCTTATCCGTGCTGGTAAAAATGCATTTGTATCCTTTAATAATTGCAGCAATGGCTAATCCCATTCCCGTGTTTCCTGAGGTGCCCTCAATGATTGTTCCGCCGGGTTTGAGTTTGCCTGATTTTTCGGCATCTTCAATCATTTTCAAAGCCATGCGATCTTTTATGGAATTACCTGGATTGGTTGTCTCAATTTTAGCAAGGACCAATGCTGGAACCTCTTTCACCACCTGATTCAATTTTACCATTGGCGTGTTACCAATGGTTCCAAGTATGTTTTCGTAATATTTCATGACACAAAGATACGTTTAGTCTTTTTTAATAGCGGTTGCAGGTTGAATGGTCGACACGTAGAGAGAAGGTAAAATCATAACCAATGCACAAATACCTATGGTAATTAAATTAATTATTCCAATTAACTCAAAGTCTAATTGAATGGGGACTTTTGATACGTAGTAGTTTGCTGGGTCTAGAGTTACCCAACCAGTTTTCATTTGTAAGTAAGCAATTCCAAATCCCAGCGCATTTCCAACCAATAAGCCTATTCCAATAATCCATATGGCCTGATACAAAAAGACTTTCAATAACATGCTGTTTGCCGCTCCTAAGGTTTTTAGTATACCAATGAAACGCTGTCTCTCTAGGATTAAGATGAGTAAAGCTGATGTCATATTAACAATAGAAAGAACCACCATGAGAACAATGATGATGATCACATTGATGTCGAGCATTTCCAACCATGAGAAAATTTCAGGATTGCGATCGGTCAGTGGAATTAGAAATAAATCATAGGGAAGGGCATCCCAAATGGGATCAATGAGTAATGTTAATTTTTCGTATTCATCGACCTGAATCTCATAACCGCCGATGTAGTTTTTTTCGCTACCGCGAAGATTTGAGTAGGTCCATTTGGGTTGATTATTCTGCCAAATGACATGCGCTTGGGTAGTATCTGAAATTATGTTTTCTGCTGATGTGATTAAGGTCAAAGTGGTGTCTTTTCCTTTGGGTAATAAAAATGGATCTTTGGCTGATTCCCCATTCAACCAACGCAAATTGAATTCATTTTTATTGCCAAAAGCAACTGCTTGAACAATTGGAATTCCAGGTACACTTAACGTATCAATGACTATTTGCCCCTGAACTCCCCATCCGCTGTATTGCTGCAAAAAAGCCAAATGACAAAAAACAAATTTCTCATCATAATCTTCCAAATCTGTCTTGTAAATTCCGCTGAGTGTAAAGGTTTGCTGTTGTATGTCATCTTCCCCGTTCACAATGTAAAGAGCCATTTTCTCGCCAACTTGCAGTGCCAATCTGTTGGCTAAAAATTCTGATAAGATAATTTCTGCTTTCGGCAAGGTATCACCTGGCAATTGCAAGTTTGGCAACCTTCCTTGAGTTAGAATTTGATGCAAATACGTGGTGTCATATTGCGATGTTATTCCTTTCGCAACAACTCCTGCTATTCCTTTTTTTGTTTCAGCAATTGCAGGTTTTTGACCAAAGACACTCACCTTTTTTACACCAGGTATTTTTTCAAGACTTGAAATAATTTTTTGATCATACACTAGAGGAACCGATTCGTTCGCAGCGTTATCTCCATTGGAAACAACTTGAAAGTGTCCGCCGAATCCAATGACTTTATTTCGCACCTCTTGTTGAAATCCTTTGACTATTGAAAGTGCCAGAATCATGAGAATCATTCCCACTGCAACACCTGCCGTTGCTATACGAACAATTGGTTTCGAAATGCGGTTGTTGTCTTTCACGCGAATCATTCTTTTCGCTAAAAAGGCAGACAAGGATAAAGGCAAACACATGGCCCAAAGTTACTACTTGCACAGACAATAGTTACTAACTTCTTTTTTCGGCATTGTTTTTCGTTTTCTTTTTTACAACTTTTGATTCATGCGTTTTTTAATTAGCATTTTTATCGTCTGTGTTTTCATGTCAGCCTCTGGCCAGTTGCGCGTAGGGTCTGAGCGTACCGAAGTTTATTTTCCTTTACTTCGAAATAAAAGAGTTGGTTTAGTTGCTAACCCTACATCTACCGTTGGGCAAGTTCATTTGGTAGATACATTGAAGCAGTCGGGTATTCAAGTGGTAAAAATATTTGGGCCAGAGCATGGCTTTCGCGGTAATCAGGGCAATGGAGATCATGTGAAAGATGAAGTTGACAAGAAAACTGGAATTCCCATTCGCTCGCTTTATGGAAAAAACATGAAGCCAAGCGCCGCCGATCTGAAAAATATAGATGTGCTGGTGTTTGACATGCAAGATGTGGGAGTTCGTTTTTATACCTATTTGGCAACCATGCATTACATCTTGGAGGCAGCTGCTGAGAATAATTTGGATGTTATAGTATTGGATCGTCCAAATCCGAATGATCATTATATAGATGGTCCGGTCATGGATGATACCACGTTGTATTCACTTGTGGGCATGCATCCAATTCCAATTGTACATGGTTGTACTTTGGGTGAATTGGCGCAAATGATTGTAGGTGAAGGCTGGTTGAAATCAAAGCAAACGTGCAAACTTACGGTTGTTTCATGCAGCAATTATTACCATGGGTTTCATTATCAATTACCTATACCACCGTCTCCGAATTTAAAATCGGAAACTGCTATTTTGGCTTATCCTTCTTTATGTTGGTTTGAAGGAACCGTTGTAAGTGTGGGAAGAGGAACTTCTAAACCTTTCGAGCGCATTGGTTATCCAGGTTTTACGAAAGGATCCATAACATTCAATCCGAAAAATATTCCTGGTGTCTCTACAAATCCGCCATACGTGAATCAAACCTGCAAGGGACTTGAAATTAATCGCAATGAAATTTCAGAAAATCAACTTGATTTGAAATGGTTATTGATCATGTTTCAGGCATTTCCTGGTGAAGAGAAGTTTTTCAATTCCCCTAACTTTTTTGATAAGCTTGCAGGTACAAAGAGTTTGCGTGTTCAGGTTATTCAAGGTTTGAGTGAAGATGAAATTCGGAAGACTTGGCAAGATGATTTAAATTCGTACAAAGAATTAAGAAAAAAATATTTGCTCTATGCAGATTCGAAATAATCTAGTGGCATTTGTTTGTCTGTTTGGTTGTATGTTTTTCATGCAAGAGGTGTATGCACAGCAACCCGGTAACACCATTCGCGATGTTGCACGCAAACATCCCAATGGCAATCCATATGTAGTGGTGTACATGAAGCCCAACGGTGAAATTGTAAAAGAAGAAGTGTTTTATCCGAGCGGTAAAATGGAATGGGAGGGCTGCTACAAGAAATCATTGGAAGATGGGGAATGGAGATACTATTACCCGAATGGAAAAATAAAGAGTAAGCAATACTATGTCAAAGGCAAGGAAAATGGTGTTTTCTGCGATTTTGATGAGCAGGGGAATATCATTAAGCAAAGTGTTTACAACAGCGGTAAACTTATTTCAGAGAAGAAGTAATTACATTTTTGCAGGTATCCACTTAACTTCTTCTGCACCGAGTTCTTGGGCCGCGGTTCTTGCAAGAGTGAATAAGTAATCTGAAAGTCTATTGATGTATGCAATGTGTTCAGGTTGAACATGGCTCAATTCACTGAGGGCAGTTGCCGTTCTTTCCGCACGTCTGCATGTTGTTCGGGCAAGATGAATGAAAGAAACGCTGGTATGACCTCCAGGCAAGATAAAATGTTTCAATTCGGGAAGATGCTGAGTCTGCTTGTCAATGGACTCTTCCAATGCTTCAATGGCAGTAGGTGGAAGTGCGGGAAGTTGAATTTTCGATGCTTGTTCAGGTTCAGTTGCAAAGTGACTTCCAACTACAAAAAGATGATTTTGAATTTCTCTAATTTCATTTTTATAGGTTGAAAACGTATCAGCAACAAGGCCCAGCACTGAATTTAATTCGTCAATATCGCCATAGGCTGCAATGCGAATATGGTGTTTCGGAAGGCGAGTTCCACCAAGTAACATGGTGGTTCCATCATCTCCTTTTTTTGTGTAGATCTTCATACTTTTACGGGTTCAGGTAAAATCCATTTTCCTCGAACAACATAACGGGAGGTTGACCTGTTGCGCTGTTCCATTAAGATTTCTTTGTGTTGTAATAACTGATCAACTACCATTTTGTTCGGATGACGAATGGTTAAAATGGCCAAATTGGTATTGTATCGGATATTGAATTTGGGCAATTCATCAATGAGCGCCTTTATTTTTTCCTCACTGCAAGCCACGCATGCCGAAAAATTCAATGCAGAGTTTTCCATCATGTGCACGTGAATTCCCAAATGACTGAAAGCTGAGAAAATTTCAGTTAAGTTATCTTCAACAACAAAACTAAAGTCTTTGGTTGCAATGGAAATCAAAGTTTGATTCTGTTTCAGAATATACGAAGAAACCGAACGATCATTCGATTCTTTTTCATGAATTGTTGTTCCTTTTCCTTCGGGGTGAAGGAAGGATTTTATATACAATGGAATGTTCTTGTTTTGCAAGGGTTTTACAGTTCTAGGATGTATAACACTTGCCCCGTAATAGGCGAGTTCAACGGCTTCTCTAAATGAAATTTCTTCAAGTAAATGAGTTGGGGTAAAACATTTCGGATCCCCATTTAACAAGCCCGGTACATCTTTCCAAATGGTCACAGATTGAGCATTGGAGAGATATGCAGCAATGGCTGCAGAAAAATCTGAACCTTCTCTTCCCAAAGAAGTTCTTTGATTCGTAGCAGTGCTGCCAATAAATCCCTGAGCAATGAGTGTTTGGAACGCTGGAATATGGTTGAATGCTTGTTGCGAGGCATCCCAATCAATGCGTGCATCGCGGTATCGGTAATCTGTTTTCACAAATTGTGCACTATCAATCCAAGTGTTTTCAATTTGAATTTGGTTGAAGTGTTCTGATATAATCTGTGTCGAGAGCAATTCACCAAAACCAATGATTTCATCATAAGCTTCGTCGTACAGATTTGATTTCTCTTTTGAAAGTGTGACTTTCAGTTCTGAAAAGTGATTTTTCCAAAGGTTGTGTTCCAAGCTTAACTCTTTGGAAATGGATTCATGAAGAGCAAAAACTTCATTCAACTCTGCCTCAACGGGTAAGTTGTTCCATCGCAAATCAATGATTTTTTCTAATGCATTGGTGGTTTTGCCAATTGCAGATACAATGATGATTTTTTTACCGGGTATTGTTGATACCAATTGGCCCACATTTCGCACAGAGGCCGCATCTTTTACAGAGGCTCCTCCAAATTTATGTACAGTTATTTTCTCCATTTGGCCTCTCTCATTTGAAGCGAAGTTAATTTACCATTATACCATTCGGTTGAAATTTCGCTGTTGTATTTTTTATAAAATGCAAGGGCTGGGGTATTCCAATCCAGGACTTGCCAGGTCATTCCGTAATAGTTGCAATCCAGGCAATGGTTGGCCGTGGCTTCGAACAATAAACCACCTATGCCGTTTCTGCGAAATTCCTCCTTGACAACAATGTCTTCCAAATACAACATGGGGCCTTTCCACGTGCTGTAGCGAATATAATAGAGCGAAATGCCAATGATTTCTTGATTGTTTTCAGCAACGAAAAAAGAATAAATTCCTTTTTCGAACCAGATGTTCATCTCTGATTCGGTGACAATTACTTCATTCGCGGCACGTTCATAGGCAGCCAATTCACGAATTAATTCCAGCGTTTGAGGGATATCTGATTTTAGACCTTGCCGAATTTGAATGGAAGAAAGCATAGTGCAAACTTAAAACATTACCTTTGCCACATGGCAAGTGTGCGTTTAGAAAAATTTGCTTCACTCATGAAGCGTGAGTTGTCTGTATTATTTCAGCAACATGCTCACGAATGGGTTGAAGGTCTAATGGTAACCATTACTCAGGTGAGAGTTGCACCAGACCTAAGTTTGGCTAAGGTGTATATTAGTGTATTTCCTTCAGAAAAAAAGGAAAATGCTTTGAAGGGGCTCAAGACCAATCATTCTTCGGTGAAACGTGCATTGGGTCTGAAAGTGGGAAAGCAGATGAGAAAGGTTCCGGAGGTGCAGTATTACATTGATGATTCTTTGGATTATTTTGAAACCATTGACAATCTTTTGAAGAAGTAACAGCCATGCAGTACGATCCCATTAAACGTTCACTCGGTTCCGTTTTCAACTCCACGCCTTTTCTGAGAAAGGTTTTTTATTTCTTGCTTGATGTGCTTTTACTTCGTTCGTGGCACATTCGAAGTGAGTTGAAGAAATTAGATTTCAATGGTGTGAAACACATTCTAGATGCGGGATCTGGGTTTGGTCAGTACACCTTTTGGATGAGTAAGAAATTCAAACAGGCGCAGATTTTAGCGGTTGATGTGAAAGAGGAGCAGGTTGCGGATTGCAACGGGTTTTTTAACAAATTGGGAAAGCAGCAAGTGACATTTGAAGTTGGTGATTTAGTGACTTTTGTTCAACCAGAAAAATTTGATTTGGTCTTGTGTGTAGATGTCATGGAGCACATTGAAGAAGATGTGCAAGTGCTAACCAATTATTGTTCAAGTCTCAAAACGGGAGGTATGTTGTTGATTAGTACACCAAGTAATATGGGTGGAAGTGACGTGCATGATGACGGAGAGACATCTTTTATTGAGGAGCACGTAAGAGATGGGTATGGAATAGATGAGATTGAAGAAAAATGCAAACGTGCAGGTTTTTCGCGCGTGGAGGCTCGATACAGTTATGGTGCTCCGGGAAAATTATCTTGGAAATTGTCAATGAAGTATCCCATGCTTATGTTGAATACGTCGAAGATGTTCTTCATACTTCTTCCATTTTATTATGTGATTACAATGCCGCTTGCATTGATTTTAAATGCTTTTGATGTGAGTGGTAGTCATGAAACGGGCACAGGTCTCATTGTAAAAGCTTGGAAATAAAATGAAATTCTTAATTGTTGGTTTGGGTAATGTAGGTGCTGAGTATGCCAATACCCGTCACAACATTGGATTCTTGGTTGCCGATGAATTAGTGGCGAAGCACAACGCTTCATTTTCAACAGAGCGATACGCAGACAAGGCTGAGTTCAGAGCGAAGGGGAAGACTTTCATAGTGATTAAGCCTTCCACCTTCATGAATTTGTCTGGAAATGCCGTTCGGTATTGGATGCAGCAAGAGAAAATAAGTTTGGAGAACGTTATGGTTATCACAGATGATTTGGCCTTGCCATTTGGAAAATTGCGCATGCGAGGAAAGGGAAGTGATGGAGGACACAATGGGTTGAAGCATATTCAGCAGATATTGAATACAGGAGACTACGCGCGCATTCGTGTAGGGGTTGGGAAGGAATTTGCCAAAGGTCAGCAGGTAGATTATGTTTTGGGAGAATGGACCTTGGAAGAGAAGGAAAACTTGGCTGTGGTTGTTGAAAAGGCAGCGGCGGGGTGTTTGTCTTTTGCATTCATTGGCTTGGGATTGACCATGAATACGTTTAACTCGAAGTAATTTCAGTTTTCAGAGATTTATTTTTTCCGCTTTTTCTGTGCAATGAATTTTTCTACATCTTGAATTTTGTAGTTGGTTTGGAAGTTCAGTAATTCTTTGGGTTCAACTTCCAGGATAGCAGCAATTTTGAAGAGGGTGAGGAGGGTCATGTTTTTCCCGTTTTCGAGTCGTTGTGTATTGCCCTTATCGAGACCAATATCTTCACCAAGGCCTTGTAGGGTTAATCCTCTTTTTTTTCGGTATTCTTTGATCTGCTCACCAACCTGTGAAAGGAAAACTTTTTCTACTGAATACTCCTTAGCCATGCAGCAAATTTGACTTTCAGAGCAGTTTCAAAGTTGTAAAAGAGAACAACAGTTGCATTTTTTTGCAACAAAAGTTGTTTTTAATTACAATAGTTGTATTTTAGCACAACTAAAATTTACTCTATGAAAACAAAAGCTACACTTTTAATCTTGGCGTTGGCTATGCTAGCCGGCTTCTCCTCATGTAACAAGACCAAATATGGTGATGTTGTTTTTTGGCAGCAAACAGGAAGCGGTTTTGATCTTACCGTTGTTGAAGTGAATGGTGTTACCTCAAACATTACTTCAGAATATCCGACGGATCCAGACTGTGGAGCAAGCGGGTGCGCGGTCTTTAACAACTTAGAAGTTGGGACTTACACCTATACCGCTTCAGACGGTGTAGAGGTTTGGCAGGGAACAATTGAAGTAGTCGAAGGTTGTGCAGCTTATCAACTTTATTAATATTAAATCAAAAAAATGAAAAATCTCATCTTCGCGGCAATAGCAACATTGATTGCACATTCATCCTTTTCATCAGATATACTCACTATGCTTGATGGCAAAATGTATCAAGTAGATGTTATCCGTGTTAAATCTTGTGAATTAACGGTGAAAATTGAAAATGAAAAATTCGTTATTCCTGCCACTGAAATTCAATCCATTGAATTTGAAAATGTAAATGATCCGGAGTATTTGGATTTTATGAAAATGAATCAATTTGGTGGTGATGCCTGCCTCTCAGGACAACAGGATGCTGAAAATTTTCACGGTAAAAAAGGTGGACATTTCGCCTTGGGAGTTCTTTTCGGGCCTTTCGCAATCTTGGGTACAGCTTTATTTGCTGACCCAGATCCTTCGAAAGGAGCTAAAACAGCTTCAATGTCAACCAATAAACAGATGTTTTCTGATCCCGCTTATTTACAATGCTACAAGAAGGAGGCGAAATCAGGTTTGATTAAAGCCGAAGCAATTGGCTGGGCTGCATGGTTAATCTTTTTATTGCTGTAGTCCCAATCTTATCATTTAAGCCCCTTCGGGGGCTTTTTTTATGTGCTAATTCATTAAAATTCACTATATTTGCACTCCTTTTCAAAAGCAGCACATGAACGACATGGTGAAAATATTGGCAGGATCATCATCTAAATACCTTGGAGAAGGCATTGCGAAAGCATTTGGAGTAGATCTTGGAAATGTAATTATTCAACATTTCTCAGACGGTGAGTTTGCACCCTCTATAGAAGAGACGGTGCGTGGTAAAGATGTTATTATTGTTCAATCTACTTTCCCGCCTACAGACAATTTATTCGAATTGTTGTTGTTGATTGACGCTGCTAAACGAGCAAGTGCAAAACGCATTGTTGCGGTTATGCCGTATTTCGGATTCGCGAGACAAGACAGAAAAGATAAGCCACGTGTTCCCATTGGGGCTAAAATGGTTGCTAATCTATTAACTGCGGCAGGTGTGAATCGTGTAATTACCATGGATCTGCACGCAGAACAAATTCAAGGATTCTTTGAAGTTCCTGTGGATCACCTGTATGCTAGCACCATTTTCATTCCCTATTTAGAAACCATTAAGACAGAAAATACGGTCATAGCAGCACCAGATACCGGTGGTACTAAAAGAGCGAGCGCCTACGCGAAAATTCTAGGATTGGACCTAGCCATCTGTTACAAGCAACGCAAAGTGGCGAACCAAATAGAGAGCATGACGGTGATTGGTGATGTGAAGGGAAAAGATGTGATCATTATTGACGACATGGTTGATACAGCAGGTACCTTGTGTAAGGCAGCAGAAATGATGCTTGAACACGGAGCTACTTCAGTGCGTGCGGTTTGTACACACCCTATTTTAAGCGGACCAGCCTATGAACGTGTGCAAGATTCTGTATTGAAGGAATTGATTGTAACCAACAGTGTTCCATTGAAAGATGGAAAACCAAAAGATAAAATTAGAGTGTTAGATATCTCGGAATTGTTTGCGAGTGTGCTACACAATCTAATTGAAAATAAAAGTATAAGTTCGAAATTTATTATCTCTTAAATCTATAAACTATGAAGCAATTTTCATTGAGCGGCTCTACCCGCGAGAGCGTAGGAAGACAAAATGCTTCGGAATTACGTCGCAAAGAGCAAATTCCGGGTGTATTGTATGGTGGATCTGAAGTAGTACACTTCAGCATCACTGAAAAAGACATGGACAAAATTGCAGCGTCTTCAGACACGCTGGAGTTGTTGTTGGACCTGAACGGTACCGTGAAGCATGCCATCATTCAAGACTTACAACGTCACCCCGTTTCAGACAAAGTAGTACACATTGACTTATTGGAATTGATTCCTGGTAAGGCCATTAAATGTGCATTGCCTGTTCGTGTTACTGGAAACTCTGAAGGTGTGAAGGCCGGTGGACGTTTAGCGATCAACTATCGCAAAGTGCGTATTTTCGGAAAGCCTGAAGAACTTCCAAATGAAATTACATTGGACATTTCAGCATTGAAAATTGGTGATATGATTCGTGTGCGTGACATTCAAGTGACCGGATGTAAAGTATTGGAAGCTGAAGCAGCAGCAGTTGTTGCAATACAAGCTACACGTGCGTCTATTGCGGCAGAAAATGCAGCGGCAGACGACAAAAAGAAGAAATAATTCTTCCCAGAATAATAAAAGGGACATCTAAAACTAAGGTGTCCCTTTATTTTTGAAATAGAAATGAATCGCAGATCAACAAACAGACGTGCGGACGGAGCACCGCAGAGCCGACGGGAGTCGACGAACAAAAAATATGCTTCAAGAGACGATCGCAGTCGCGACCGCAATGAGAATCGTGACCGCAATGAAAATCGCGATCGCAATGAGACTCCAAGAGATGGAAGTCGTAGGCCTTCTTCTGAAGGTCGTGGCGGAAATTCCAGAGGCACCAGAAGTGAATCGGGCGATAGAGAGCGTAGACCTTCATCAGGTGGTCGCGGTGGATATTCAAGAGACACACGCAGTGAATCGGGTGATAGAGAGCGTAGACCTTCATCAGGGGGGCGTGGCGGATATTCAAGAGACACACGCAGTGAATCGGGTGACAGAGAGCGTAGACCTTCATCAGGGGGGCGTGGCGGATATTCAAGAGACACACGCAGTGAATCGGGTGACAGAGAGCGTCGTTCTTCAAATGATCGCGGATACAATAGAAATGATCGCGGCAATTCACGTGGATTTGAAAGAAGAGAGCGTAGTGGAGATGCGTCAAATGAAGATAGACCACGTAAGGAGAGATTGAATAAGGAGTTTGTTCCGGAAAAGGCTTACATCTCTCGCACTGAGAGACAGGGCCTAATGCGATTGAATCGATTTTTAAGCAACGCTGGAATTGCCTCACGCAGAGAAGCCGATCAACTCATAGAGTTGGGATTGGTTACAGTGAATGGTCAGGTTGTGAAGGAATTGGGAACGAAAATAGATCCGAAAAATGATGTAGTGAAGTATGATGATCGCGTATTGCGTCCGGAAAAAATGCGTTACATCTTACTCAATAAACCGAAGGGTTATTTGACTACCATGGAAGATCCACAAGATCGAAGAACTGTCATGGAATTGGTTTCTGATGCTTGCGTGGAGCGTATTTATCCGGTCGGTAGATTGGATAGAGCTACAACAGGATTATTACTGTTTACGAACGATGGTGAATTGGCTAAGAGGCTGACACATCCCAAGCATGAGTTTCCAAAATTGTATCATGTGGAAACTGAGCAGAAAGTTAGAACAGAAGATTTAGATAAAATTAGAGAGGGGTTTGTATTGGATGACGGATTTATTCGAGCTGATGAGGTAGAGTACGTAGATGTAGACGGATCAAAAACCAAGAAGCAGGTAGGAATTCGAATTCACAGTGGAAGGAACAGAATTGTGCGTAGAATTTTCGAACACTTGGGGTATACAGTTATTAAGTTGGATCGGGTCATGTTTGCGGGTCTAACGAAGAAAGATTTGCCTCGAGGTAGATACAGACATCTTTCAGAACAAGAAGTAAATTTCTTAAATATGATCCGATGAGAGACTCAGCACTGCGACTATCACCTCAACTGGCAGAGGATTGGATGTTTCCATTTTTCTTGCTTGTAGTGATTGTTTTGGTGCTTGTAAATCGCGATGCGACTTTTATTCGAAATTTATTTCGTGCGCTTTTTAGCAGAAGATATTTTAAAATGGAAGATCGAAGAGAAGGAAGTACATGGATGCACGGCTTGCTTCTTTTCGCTTTTGTTTTAGTTGGAGGATTTATCTTGACTTTTTTTGTATTGAAATATTATCCGTTAGACATTTCTTGGTCGAAATTTGACGTCTTTGTTCTATCATGTGGAGTAGTGTTTTTACTTTTTGGTTTGCGTTGGTTGGTTACTTCCATCATTGGATTGGCCATCGGTGGGGGAGATCAAATTTTAACAGACTACAATAAGTTTCTAAGTATATCGGCCAAAGGTGCATCGATAGCGGCATTTTTGCCCATGCTTTGTGCGGCCTACTTACCACTTCATATTGCACATTATTGGGTCATTGTTGGATTGATTATCATGATCTTGTTTGCAGTTGTGTCGGTTATTCAAGGAATTTTGGGAGCATTGCAATCAGGAGTACCATTTTTCTATATCTTTTTTTACCTTTGCACTTTCGAATTTTTACCGTTGGCTGTAATTGGAAAAATTTTGATTCATTCGGTGAATAATTTGGAGGTGATTGCATAGCGAAAAACATGGCAGAGAAGATTAAAACAATCTTAATAACGCAACAGGATCCTGGTTCCGACAAGAACCCGTATGTTGACCTTGCAAAAAAGTTTAAGTTAAAAATTGACTATAGACCTTTTGTCCATGTTGAAGGTGTCAATGCTCAAGATTTCAGACAGTCAAGAATTGATTACGCAGAGCACCCGTCTGTATTGTTTACAAGCAGAAACGCGGTTGATCATTATTTTCGTTTAGCTAAAGAATTGCGTGTTACAGTTTCTGATAACACAAAATATTTTTGCTTAAGTGAAGCAATAGCTTTTTATCTTCAGAAATATACCCAATTCCGTAAGCGTAAAATATTTTATGGAAACGGAACTTTTGCTGAAATCATGGACTTTGTAAAAAAACATAAATCAGAGCAATTTATGTTGCCTTGTTCCGACATGTTGAAACAAAGTATTCCAGATGCCTTGGATAAAGAAGGAATCAAATACAGCAAGGCAATCATGTACAAAACCGTTTGCAGTGATTTAAGTGATCTTGCAGATGTGAAATATGATATGTTGGTTTTCTTTTCTCCTTCAGATATAGAGTCTTTATTCAAGAACTTTCCGAAGTTCAAACAGAACACGACTAAAATTGCTGTGTTTGGACAAACCACCGCTCATGCCGTTGAAAAAGCTAAGTTGCGCATAGACGTAATGGCACCAAGTACCAAGGCGCCGAGTATGAGCAAAGCCATTGAATTGTTCATTCAAGGCAAGTAATTATTCTATTTTCATATAACCGCTTTTTGTAGATCTTTCATCAATGCAACAACTTTGTTGCATGGTTTCAGAAGATGAATTTGCATTGGTTGTTTTATCTCAAATTAGGCATTTAGGTCCTATTCGCACCCGAAAGTTGATTGAGCGATTTGGGTCACCCAAAGCTGTTATTCATACCCC
>CAYSEX010000016.1:0-42417 GCA_964430305.1 uncultured Chryseobacterium sp. | reverse complement strand
AACAATTAAATTTTTTCTTTGATAAAAAGCCTCTGCTACAGCAGGTGCATAATTCAAAAGAGCGGTACCACTTGTGCAAATAATAGCTACCGGTTTATTCGATTCCTGAATAAGTCCAAGTGCAAAAAAAGCTGCGGAACGCTCATCAACAATACTCAAACATTCAAATCTGGAATCTGAGTGCAATTCCAACATAAAAGGAGCATTTCGGGATCCCGGTGAGATAACAATTTGAGTCACACCCAAAACGTTTAAGGCTTCCACCACTTGACGAACGACAACTTTTGACGAGTGCTGATTCACGATTGCAAAGATAAGACTTCTTCCAACGAATTTGCTTTATTGATGGTTTCTTGCAGTTCATCATTCGCAATTGATTCAGCGGTTAAACCTCCACCAACATACCATTGAATTCCAGCTGAATTCGCTTTGCCACATCTCAGAAAGACATATATATATATCCGATCGTTATGCTCTATTTGAAACGTACCTGTATACCATTCCCTATTGTGTGGCTCAAACAGTTCTAACCATTTTTGCGAAGTGCAACGGGGTTTACCCAGGACTGCGGCTGTAGGATGCAGCAACGAAACAAGCTCTTGAATTTCGCCCCTGTATTCAAATTCAATGTCGCTACAAATATGCTCAATGCTTCCACTTTTAAAGGTGTATTGCTCACCTAGTTGAATGTTAGTTGCTTTACTAGCATTTAAAACTTCTATTATTCCATCTGTAACCAAAGCTTGTTCAAAATATTCTTTGTCCCCCCAAGGCACCTGAGATTCTACTAATCGCGTACCTGCAATTGACCTTGTTTTCCACTTTCCATCTTGCCCCTCTAACAAAAGTTCTGGAGTTGCTCCGAACCAGATCTCCTGATCGTTTCGGGGAATATAAAAAACACAGGAAGATGGAAATTTCTGCTGAAATAAAGACACAATAGACGCATCAACCACTTTGTGAATACTGGAAATAATTCTGCTGAGAACTATTTTTGAAATTTCACTTTTTCTAATCTCATCTACCGCAAGCTGTACAAGTTGTATATAATCTTGGTCATTTATAACGAAGTCAATTTCACCCTTTGTCCAAGCACAAGGGGATACCGTAAGAATTGAATTTCCTGAATTCAATTCATAGTTGTAAGCAGGAAGAAGAATTTTCCAATCACTTTTCATACTTAATCATTACCGTGAGTTTTGCATATGCCACGCGCTCTTTAACTTCATTCCAACAATGTATTTCCCATAGATGAGTTGATTTACCGATATGAAGTGGACTTGCTTCTGCCCAGACATGACCATTTCGCATAGATTTTAAATGGTTTATTGAAAGTTCCAAACCCACTGGAACACCATTTCGTTCACGAACATGCTGAAATGCACCTATGCTGCCCACCGTCTCGGCCAGAGCGGCGGTTGCACCACCGTGAAGAATTCCATAAGGTTGAATGGTCCTATTATCAACTGGCATTTTCGCAATAACCTTTTCCAACCCAACTTCTATAATTTCAATGCCCAAAGCGTCCATTAAATTTCCATTACTACTCATAAAACCATTATTTCACTGCAAGGTAGTATAAATTTGCAGCGTGAAAGTGCAACAAACACATCGAATACTTTTAATTGAGGATGAGAAATCTATTGGATATGCGCTTCAATTAAATTTTGAACTTGAAGGTTTTCAAATTCAGTGGGAAACCAATGGTGTGCAGGCTTTAAAAATTGCGCAAGAAAAATTTTTCGACCTCATGGTTGTGGACGTTATGTTACCCGATTTAGATGGCATTAGTCTTTGTGAAACATTGCGACTTCAAGGCAATCAAACACCCATACTTTTTTTATCTGCCAAAGGCGAAGGTAAAGATCGCATTGAGGGGCTCAAGGCGGGGGGCAATGACTATATGGCCAAGCCATTTGAATGGGAAGAGTTGCTTTTACGCTGCAAAAATTTAATTCAAACGAAAGAAACTCAGAACTTCCAGACATTGGATCAGATGGAAATTAATCAATGCATGGTTTATTTC
The DNA here is from genome assembly GCA_964430305.1 of uncultured Chryseobacterium sp. Lineage (GTDB taxonomy): Bacteria > Bacteroidota > Bacteroidia > Flavobacteriales_D > Sanyastnellaceae > CAIZGX01. The sequence goes on along the minus strand of CAYSEX010000016.1, from coordinate 40,391 downwards.
AATCAGTTCGAAGTTGTCTTACCGGACGGAACTCGCGAATCCCTAACAAAACGCGAATGTATGTTGCTAAAACTTTTGGTTTCTCACCCGGGAGAGGCAGTAACAAGAGAGGAAATATTAGACAAGATATGGGGGTATGACGCCCTTACGCACAATAGAACAATAGATAATGTGATACTCCATTTCAGAAAAATATTTGAGTCCGATGAAAATTGCTCGAAACGTTTTTTTTCAGTTCGGGGTGTTGGATACAAATTTTTATAAAAAAAAGAGGCAACCAGAAAACTTCATTTACGTCTTTTTAACGGTTGCGCAGTTTAACTGCGTTTGGTTTCAAAAATTCCCTTGCAGGTTTTTCAAAAAAGGTTTCTTCGGAAACCTTTTTTGTTATGCCTCTACGTATACTATTTTTTTTGTTTCAAAGAATTCTTCTTGAAACAGAGAACTCAATTCATGCACTTCTTTGTATTGTTTCACAGCTTTTAATTCTTCTTTCAAATCCCCTCCTTTAAGACAAATAAGGCCGTTGGGAATTCCATTTTTATCTGTAGTGCTGTATTTGTTTTGTGTCCACTGCAATAGTTCTTGGGTTGGTGCAACTGCCCTACTCACAATAAAGTCAAATTTTTCTTTTACATTTTCAACGCGTGTGTGCACCGCTCGAACATTCTTTAAACCTAGGCTTGACGCCACTTCATTGACTACTTTTATTTTTTTTCCAATGCTATCAACTAAAAGGAATTCAACCTCAGGCATGGCAATGGCAAGCGGAATACCCGGAAAACCTCCTCCGGTGCCCAAATCTAAGATTTTCGAACCCGCTTGAAATGGCATAAACTTAAAAATTCCGAGACTATGTAAGACATGTCTTTCAGTAAACGCCTCCATGTCCTTTCTTGAAATGACATTAATTTGAGCGTTCCACTCTTGAATAAGAGCTTTATGCTTCTCGAAAAGATCGAACTGATTTCCTGAAAATGTAAAATACTTTTTTAAAAGCTCGTTGGTATCGGTCATTATATGGATCCCTTTGTTGACTTCATTAAATCCATCATAAAATCTCTTGCACGAAACAATTGCGCTTTAACCGTACCTAGAGGTAGGTCAAGTTGCTCGGCTATTTCTTCGTATGATTTTTCCTCGAAATAGCGGAGTTCAACTAACCTTTTATACTTCGGTTTTAGTTTTTCCACCACTGCCCTCATTTGGAGAATTCTTTGATCTTTTTCCATTGCTTCCTCAGGATCTAGACTTTCTTCTTTCACTGGAATGACATAATTCTCACCGTCTTCACCTTTGAAACCTTGATCAATCGAAATGGCTTTGATTCTCTTTTTTCTGATGAAGTCAATGGCGTGGTTTGTGGCAATTTTAAACAACCACGTTGAGAATGCAAATTGAGGTGTGTATTGCTCAAGACGTCTAAACGCTTTACCGAAAGTCTCAATGGTTAAATCTTCCGCATCATCCTCATTGTTTACCATTTTCATGAGCATGTAGTAAACTGAATCTCTATACCTACCCATCAAATCAGCATATGCCCTTTGATCTTGGTTTTCAATGGCACGCTGAACAAGCTTATAATCTTGTTTGGCTTTGTCTGACAGGTGATCTATTAATTCCATTTCTGTGGTTTTCGTACCAGGTTATGAACGTACAACATGATTTGTACGAAAATAAGATGTTTCTCGAGAATTGGATACAACCAAACAATATCTCTTTCAATTTTCAACCTTTTTGCTGACGTGTAAAGGGCAACGAATTGAATTAAATACCTCAACAAAAGCGCTGAGACCAGCGCAATTAATATTTCAACTTTAAAGAAAATAAGCTCATTTGCAATTGCTGTTCCCCACAATAGAAAATACATTGCAGGCCAAACGGTCAATCTTCTTTTAATCTTGCTGTCGTATAAAGGAGCCGTTGTGAAATGTCTTTTCTTTTGGAAGGTCCACTTAGACCAAGTTTTGTGTGGCTCTGAAATGGTCTGAGATTCGGGAGAAATCTTAAGTATTGTGTTTCTCGCATTTGCAGCCTCCTTCACAAACAAATCATCATCGCCACTTGCCAATTTATAGTGGGCACGGAAACCACCAATTCTAAAAAACGCTGTTTTGGTGTAAGCAAGATTTCTACCAACCCCCATGTAAGGCAAACCAACTTTTGCCAAACCAAAGTAATTTAATGCAATTACAAACGCGTCGAAACGGATCAATTTATTCAAATAGCCCGGGTACTTTTTATACCCACTAAAGCCGAGAGCAATTTCTTTTTTTTCTCCTAATCCCGATGTCATTTCTTGAATCCAAGTTGAACTTCTCGGTCTACAATCCGCATCTGTCAATAAAACAATTTCATGTTTTGCCGCTTTAATTCCAAGGGTCAAGGCAAACTTCTTTCCTTGCATGAGCTGCTTGTCTTCATCTATATGAATCACATGCATAGCGGGGTACTCCAATTGCAATGCTTTAAGAATATCTGCCGTTTCATCCCAGCTGCTATCATTTACGACAATCAATTGAAATTCGGGAAAATTCTGCTCCATAATGGCGGGAATCAATTCTCTTAGGTTTTCCTCTTCATTGCGCGCGCAGACAATAACGCTTACCCCCTGTTGATTTTCAGGATTGAAAGATTTCACCTTAGTGGCAGGGAGAAAATAACGCAAAGCGTAGAAAACGTGAATCACCCATGCCAAAATAAATAATCCCAACAAGGCTGACTCAAGATAAGACAACGAAATACCTCCAATTTGTATTACAGCATCAAACATATAACAAAGGTACGTGCCTAGATTGAGGACGCAATAAAAAAGGCCGGTAAGCCCGGCCTTTTTTTATTCACAAATTTGGCTACTTCTTAATAACTAGCGGTAAAGTCTTCACCCCAAAGTCACCAGAAACTCTTATTTGATACATGCCATTCTCTAAATAACTTGTTTCTATGCGCTCAAATGAAGAATTAATTTTACCAGATTCTATCAATTGACCGGTCATACTGAATAATTCAAATTTCGAGTTTGCAGTTAGGCCTGTAATCTGAATCCAATCATTGGCAGGATTCGGATACAAAGCAATGTTAGATAACATTTCTTCCACACCTACTGTTAAGCAGAAATTTGTTGTTTCCGAGGTTGTAAATTGACCACCTGATGCTACAACTTGTCCACTTGGGTTTGTAACTGTATAACTACCATTTCCATATGCACAGCAAATACCGTCACCATACGAATCTGAAATTACAAAGTTGTAACAACCAGGTGCAAGACAAACTGATGTATTACTTGTTCCGCCAGCGGCAGTTGTTGATAAATCACCGGAAGCCATTACTACTGCTCCCTGAGTGATGCTCCAAGTGGTCTCTTCTGGATAATTATCAGCTAAAATACTCACGGTAACATTGAAAGATGCTCCAACCACTGCGTTACAAGAAACCGATGTAGAGTTGTTGTTCGCGTTCTCATCTGAACCATTGTTCGGATTAATTACAGTTACTACAATGTTATTCGCACCATTCACTAAAGTTACGGTAGCTAAGGTAACATTTGTGGAAGCGTATTGCGCCAACGAACCGGTCCAATTGTATGTTTGAATACTTCCACCGTTCACAGTGTATTGAATGGTGCATGATGTTAGTGTACTGCTTCCGTTATTAACAAGGGTTACAACAGGCTGAACGGTGCTTGAACATATGTTAGCAGGAACACCTGATATAGAGGAAACACCTGCATCAAGCTGAGCAGTTGTAGTGCCTGTTGGGTAACCATCAATGATGAGCTGACCGGAATTTTGAGGGTCTAACCATTCTTTTAATCGTGTTGCGGCAGTTGAACCAGCATCCCATGAAACACCAAATCTACCATAAGAATCACCCTGCCCATTTTCTACCGAACCGCTACAAGCAGATCCGCCACCGAATAATTGGCCAATGATTCTGTGATTTTGATCGAATAGTGGAGAACCTGATGAGCCTGGCTCAGTGATGCCATCATCCCATTGTTGTACATCCCAAGTTTGTGCGCCACTCCATGTACCTTGAGGAACCGCGTTATTTTCAAAAGAAATCTTTTTTAAATCACCCGATGGATGGTGGATACATACTGCAGATGACACGGTATTCGCATCTGAAGCGTCCCAACCTGCGTATTGAACGTTATAGGAGGCAGGGGGTGTCGAATTCAACAACAAAAGACAAAAATCACTTCCTGCATTTTTAGCTTTTAATGATGCCCCACTTACTGTTTGATTCGTTGGCCCAGTGTTACCCGTGCAGCCCGCTGTTTCATGATTAAAAACAAAAACCCAACCTGCAGCACTTGTACCGTAACAGTGATTCGCAGTTAAAAAATATGGTGTACCATCGTTAGCCGTGTTATTGACAAGCGCTCCAGTGCAAATGGCACTTCCCCCCTCTAGAATTAAAGCAACAGATTTCTTTTCTGTTTGCCACTGCGATCCAACCGCGCAGTTCACATTGTTGTTGCAAGACCCACTGCTTCCATAGGGGCCTCTTTCCGCATCATATTCAGCAAAGTGGTTCAGCAATACGGGTCTATATCCGTGTACAACTTGAGTAAGGTTGAAATGAACATTTGATTTTACCTCATTTAATGCAATAACCTCAACAACAATCTTCGAAGATTGAAGAACTGTTGTTGCTAAAACACCTGATTCATGGTTATTCAAATGATTGAATGATCCTATAAACTCTTCTCTATCGTCAGACCAAATAAACATTTCACTACCCTTTGGCAGGTAAAAGTTTTCAAATAAAAGGTTAATTGATCTTGCATCAGGGCAATGAATTCCCAATTGCCAAATGGATTTGCCATTTCCAATTTCAACCCATGCCGCGCTTTGTTCCGTAAAATCGGTTTCATGCTCATAACCAAATCGGAAAGGAGCTTCTTTATACTGATCTACAATTGCATCTTCAGCCTGAAGCGCTTCAAGGTCAATGACAGGCATTGGAACGAAGGTTATTTGAGATGGAACGTGTTTATCCTCCCAATTGAAAGGAGTTCCACCGTGACTCACTTGAGCGAAGGTATTGAGTGACACCATCGCCGCAACAAAAAGTAAAAATTTTCTCATAGTGTTTATTGGTTTCGAAAGCAAGATAGAAAATCTGTGGAGAACGAGCAAAACAAAATTATTCCACAGCCACCAATCTCACTTTGCATATGTTTGAATCACTCGACATCAGATTTAAAAGCACTTCACTCTCGCCTCGTTCAAAAAACGGTCGAACATCCACGGCCCATTTCTTTGTGATTCGCTCTCTACATGAATCGGGTTTATGCTGATGCACAATTACTACGTTCGTTTGTGGAGGAAGCGACTTCATTATTCTACCGTCCCAATTGGCTTGAAAAAAATGTGACTCACAACCGCCACTATAGACCGTTTCAAAAACCAACCACTGCCCTTCTTGTTTTGCGTTTATAATTTCAAAATCATTAATATGGAAATCGTCACCAATCAGATTCAATTCTGTCTCTCTTGTGAGTCTGAGAATTTCATCTGTACCAGGAAACTGTCTTTGTATGGGAGTGGCAAGTTCCTTTGTTTTGCATGAGGCAAAAACCAAACTTAATAGAACTAAAAATGTGATTGTCTTTTTCATGTTGCTTTTCTATTACCGTTATTTCATATGCATTTAGAATTCTGCAATTCTCTTTTCAAGGGCTTTAATTTCGTCTCGATATTGAGCTGCTTCCATAAATTCTAAATTCTTAGATGCCGCATTCATTTTTTCTGTGGCCTGCTGAATGGCTTTTTTCAATTCATTCACTCCCCAACTTGCCATGATTGGATCTGCAGCCACCGAGTATTCTTGTTCAATGATCTCTTGATACCTCGAAGCCTTGCTTCGTTCTATAGCTTTATTAATTTGGGTAGGAGATATACCCATTTTTGTATTGAATTGAATTTGCTTTTCTCTTCGTCTATTTGTTTCATCTATGGTTTGTTGCATGCTGTTGGTCACCTTGTCAGCGTACATGATAACTTTTCCATTTACGTTTCTGGCCGCTCGGCCAGCAGTCTGGGTCAATGACTTGTTATTCCTCAGGAAGCCCTCTTTGTCGGCATCCATGATAGCCACTAAACTTACTTCTGGAAGATCTAAACCTTCGCGCAGCAAATTCACACCTATCAATACATCAATTGTACCTTCTCGCAATTGATTTAATATTTCAATTCGATCGAGCGTATCCACATCGCTGTGAATGTAACTGCATTTGATATTAATTCTGGTAAGGTATTTTTGAAGCTCCTCTGCCATGCGTTTGGTCAGCGTTGTAATTAACACCCGCTCATTCTTTGCTATGGTCTCTGAAATTTCATTGATTAAATCATCGATTTGATTTGTTGTTGGTCGAACTTCAATGATGGGGTCTAACAGCCCCGTTGGACGCACCACTTGCTCTACAACCACACCATCTGTTTTCTTGAGTTCAAAATCTGCCGGTGTTGCTGAAACAAAGATGACTTGCCTTTGAAGACTTTCAAACTCATCAAACGTCAGTGGTCTGTTGTCCATAGCAGAAGCCAAGCGAAATCCGTGTTCAACTAAATTAACTTTTCTTGACCGATCACCACCAAACATGGCTCCCACTTGAGGTACAGTCACATGACTTTCATCTATGATCATGAGATAATCATCTGGAAAATAATCCAACAAGCAGAAAGGCCTTTGACCTGGCTTTCTTCGATCGAAATATCTACTATAGTTTTCTATTCCAGAGCAATATCCAAGCTCCTTCATCATTTCAATATCGTGATTCACGCGTTCTTCCAATCGTTTGGCTTCAAGGTGAAGCCCCTTTGCCTTGAACTGTTCCACTTGAACAACCATCTCTTGTTGTATTTCCCAAATGGATTCATTCAATGTGGATTTCGAAGTAACAAAGAGATTCGCTGGAAAAATGGTTAATTGATCCACTGAGCCGTAGGTCTTATTGGTGTCTATATTTAGATAGTGAATAGACTCTATCTCGTTTCCCCAAAAAACAACCCGCACACCGAAATCCGCGTATGCGAGAAATACGTCTACAGTGTCTCCTTTTACCCTGAAATTACCTCTTTCCAAGACACTATCAACCCGACTATAGAGCGACTCTACCAAACTATATAAAAAGGTTTGTCTACTCAAAGCCATACCCTTGCGTATGGGTATGGTACTCTTATGAAATTCTGTCGGGTTTCCTATTCCATAAATGCATGAAATACTCGCTACAACAATTACATCGCGTCTTCCACTCAACAATGCACTTGTTGCAGAAAGACGCAGTTTTTCTATTTCCTTATTGATTAAAAGTTCTTTTTCAATGTATGTATTGGTAACAGGAAGGTAAGCTTCTGGTTGATAATAGTCATAGTAACTAACGAAATATTCTACCTGATTTTCAGGAAAAAAATGCTTGAATTCAGCATAGAGCTGGGCAGCTAGCGTTTTATTATGACTCAACACCAAGGTTGGTCGCTGTGTCTGTTGAATGACATTGGCAACGGTAAATGTTTTTCCACTTCCGGTCACACCAAGAAGCGTTTGAAATGTTTCACCTCCCTCTATGGCATGCACCAATTGGGCTATGGCATCGGGCTGATCTCCGGCTGGACTATAATTAGAGGTTAGTTTAAATTGCATGTCTTTAGCAAAGCAACAAAAAAGGTTCCAAATCGGAACCTCTTTTGAATGAAATGTTATTCAGGATTATTCAGCTACAACTTCAAATTTGAATGTAGCAGAAACTTCTCTGTGCAATTTAACTTTCGCTTCGTAAGAACCAAGCATTTTCACGTGCTCTTCAGAGATGCTGATACTCTTTCTATCAATATCGAAACCTACTTTAGCTAATGCCTCAGAAAGTTGAATGGTATTGATGCTGCCGAAAATTTTTCCAGTTTCAGAAGCTTTGGTTGCTAATTTAATTTCCAGAGTCGCCAATTTATCAGCTGTGGCCTGAGCTTCCGCTAAAATTTTGGTTTCCTTATGAGCACGTTGCTTTAAGTTCTCTGTGTGCATTTTCAATGCAGACTCGGTAGCTGAAACTGCATAACCGCGAGGAATTAAGTAGTTTCTAGCATAACCAGGTTTTACATTAACGATTTCGTCTTTTGCACCTAGCTTTTCAATATTTGCTTTTAATATAATTTGCATGACTTGTTCCTCCTTTGATTATTTCAACATATCTGCTACATATGGCATTAAGGCCAAATGACGCGCTTTTTTAATGGCTTGAGAAACTTTTCTTTGGTATTTCAAAGAAGTTCCAGTTAAACGACGTGGAAGAATTTTTCCTTGTTCGTTGCACAGCTTCAACAGAAAGTCTGCGTCCTTGTAGTCGATGTATTTGATTCCAGACTTTTTGAAACGGCAGTATTTGGCTTGCTTCGTTTCAATGTCGATTGGATTTAAATATCTGATTTCTGAATTATCGCTCATGTTCAATTCGTTTTTAAGGTTTTTAATTAAGCTTTTTTAGCCTCTTTCATTTTGTTTCTGCGGCTTTCTGCGTACTCCATGTGGTATTTATCCATCACAGTAGTTAAGAAGCGGAGAACGCGCTCATCACGTCTGTATTCGGTTTCAAGAAGACCAACAACATCTCCTTCAGCTTCAAACTCAATCAAGGTATAGAACCCTGTTGATTTTTTCTGAATTGGATATGCCAATTTTCTCAAGCCCCAATTTTCTTCGTGCTTGATTGATGCCTTTTTTCCTTTCAAAAAGTTCTTGAACTTTTCTACTGTTTCCGCCGCCTGATCTTCAGACAGCACGGGAGTCAAAATGAAAACAGTTTCGTAACGTTTCATAAATTAATTATTTTTAATGGGGGGCAAAGGTAGGAATTTCTTTCGAAAAAACAAGCACCCGACTGAAATTCAGGTTCATTCCAATTCCCACATGCGATTTTTTCTTCGCGAATGGAATTTTGTGATTCTATGACTTCTCCAAAAATGAAGAATAAGGTAGACTACCACAGGAGAACCAAAAGTGAGAAAACTCAGATAAACAAAACTAAGACGAATACGTCCGGTATTCATGTTCAATCGCTTGCCAATGGCCTCACAGACACCAAAAACATTGAGTTCAACTGCATCTTTGATTGATTCGAAAGCTTTCATTTTTAAGTAATATCTCTGCTCCTATTGAGCAATTCAAACATTGATTCCGTGAACAATATACGGAAAATAAGTGAATGGCTGCCTGACTTTGAAAAGCATTTTTTATGAATTGACCATTCTTTTCAAAAAGTTTAACCCGCGCATTCTCCTCTTGGGGAAGCTTTTCAAGTAGTTCTATTGCTGCATTCATCTGTTCTTCATTATCTGCCTTCCAACCAATAAAAAATTGGATTGGCGCAATAGCATTGATGTAGACGAATGCTGGCACTTCCTTCTCCAGTTTCAAGGCTGGGACATCTCTGATGTTGTTCAAGACATTCCAAAAATGCTTTAGGCTTATCAGGAATCGCAAGAGATCATGGTTAAACGCTCTTCCAAATTTTCGTTTCATCTTTAAATTAGACTGAGATGTCATCTTTCGAAGTAAAACATAGCGTCTTGCCCAATGCCTCATTTCTTTGGAAAGTAAATTGGAATAGCCGAAAACCTCGAAGAGAATTGCTTTCTGCGAATCAAATTCCAAATGAAGAAATTCGACCGCATTGAGTTCTGATGCCGTTTGTTCCAAAACATCGCCCCAATTTCCCTTCCCAAAACTCCGAAACCATTTTTGAAAAAGTATGGAACTCCATTTAAATTCACCATCAATGGTCATGATTTGATACTCGGAACAACGTTGCTCCAGACGTTCCACACCCATTCGCGTCATCCAATTGAACCAAAGCACTTCTCGAATTTGATTATGATAAGGAGCACATGGTAAATCTCGAACCTCGCTTCGCCAATTACTCCATTGTTTGTATAGCATTTCAATTTCCGACTTCGGTAAAAACACCGTCTCTATTCCCGCATTCCGAATGGGCGTTCCTTCGAGCACAATATGCAATACTACTTGATTGTATTGCGCATCTAAATGATGACCATGACTGTACCAATCTTTCGCTTTCATGTGAAATTCAATATGACCTGCCCATTTCATTCCATTCCATTCAACTTTGGCATTCAAGAAATCTGGACCCGGACCAGTGTTCCATGTGCCGGGAAAATGAACTTGAATGGGATGTCCGGCGGTTGTGCGCAACTCTTTGACAAGCGGATGTTGATGTCTCCATAAAAATTGAATGAATATTTCTTCCATACTCAAAAATTCAACTTAAGGTTTACTAGTCAAAAAGATGTTTATGCATTGGGCATATAAACTTTCTTATCTTCACGCATCTATTTATACCACATGACCTATTCTAAAATTTTATTCCTTGCATTGAGCTTGTCTACACTGAATGTATTAGGCATTACAGACACCACCATTGTTCAAACGTTCACCTTTGAGGCCCAAAACAATCCGGCAACAGCCTATGAATCTCCCGGTCGCAGATGGTTTCAATTTCCAGCATCGAACAATGGCGTTAGCTATCAGAAAATTTTGATGTATCACACTTTAAAATGTTTCAGCGACGGTACTGCAGGAAATTTAGGTTACCCCTGTGGAGAATGGGATTACCTCACATATAACAATCTCTTTGAACATACAGGCAATTTAGATTCAACGCTATATAACCACCCACATTTCTTATTGGGTAACCAAAATTTTGTTTCATCTGGAATCCGCAATACTCCTGCTTATGACATTCAGCAATTGGAACAGCAAATTCCCACTTCTACTCCACTTGGAAATAACACTTTTGCTCAAATCGGAAATGGAAGTTCAACAATTACCGCATTAATTCCTGAACAGCCGAAAAAATTTCAATGGATTTATACTTCGAGTGAATTGTCTGCTGCGGGTCTTACACCAGGAAACGTTTGGCAAATGACTTTACCCAATGCCGGACAATTTGGAACCATTGAACAGTTAACTATAAGATATAGAGAATCTTCAGCGAGTTCACTCACCAACTTCACAACTGAACCCATGAACATTCTTTACCAAGGAGATTACACGTTTCAATCCGGCGGTGATCACATCATTGCCTTCGCGCAGCCGCTAATTTGGAATGGAATAGACAACATTATTTTTGAATTCAGTTATCTGCCAAGTGCCAATTTGGGGGCCGTATTCACATCAACACCTTCATTGAACGCTTGCGTTTCTTCCGCAGGTGAAAATAAGTTTATTCGCTTTGATGGGAATGATGAAATTCGGTTGTTCGCAAATGCTTTTGCTGCCGTATCAAATGAAGTTACCGTATCTTTTTGGTTGCGCGGAAATGAGCAATTTCAACCTGAAAACGGAACTTGCTTTGAAGGAAGAACTCAAGAAAATTTCAGGGTTTTAAACACACACCTGCCATGGTCAAACTCTCGTGTTTACTGGGATGCTGGTCAAACCGGAGGTGGTTATGATCGTATTGATAAACTGGCAAATCCATCCAATTTCGAAACCAATTGGAACTACTGGACCTTCACCAAAAACAACAGCACTGGTGAAATGAAAATATATTTAAACGGACAACTCTGGCACAGTGGAACAAACCTCACCAAAAGCATGTCTGGCATTGTACAATTCAGTATTGGAGCTGCATGCACGTGGTCCAATTATTACCGCGGAGATATGGACGAATTTACCCTGTTCAACAAAGCGCTTTCAGAGAGTGAGATTGTTGAATTGATGAATGTTGGTCCACAAGCATCTAATCCGAATTATGCCCAATTGCAGTTCCATTACACCTTTAATCATGACAATAACATGCTGGCCATTGACGAAGGTCCAAATGGTTTTCATGGTCAAATATTAGGAAATCCCGAACACATCTCACATGAATTATTTTACTCCAATGTTCAAATAGAATCAAGCACTCCCAATGTTATTCTTGGGCAAGGAGACTTCGATTTAACGCTTACACCTGTTATTTATAATCAACATTTGTATGATGCTCCTGTGTCACTTGCAACTTATACCATTAATAATCACGCGCCAACTTTAAGTGGCTTGTCGGAAGTTTTCATTCCTCGCACTGGATACACATACAATACACTAGGTGCAATTATTGACAGCACAACTTTTGATCTCGACTACACATTGAACAACGATACTCTATATTATTTCGGATTGCCTTACGAAGTCATCAATCGTTTTGAATTGGGACGATTCATTACACCATACGGAATCCAACTTGATATGGGTGAAGGTTGGACTTGGGTATTTGATGTAACAGATTTTGCTCCTTTACTCCGCGACAGTGTGGAACTGGAAGCAGGAAATTGGCAAGAACTGTTGGATTTAAAATTTGTTTTTATTGAAGGAACCCCTGCAAGAAATGTTTCTCGTATTCAAAACGTATGGCAAGGCAACTGGGGTTTGGGGGGATTCAATAGCGCCATTCAACCCAAATCATATGAATTACTTCCGAACGAAAGTTCTGCAAAATTAAGAGCCACTGTAACAGGTCACGGATTTGGAACAGGCAATAACTGCGGTGAATTCTGCTACAATACACATCGTTTAAAGGTCAATGGATCAGAACAGTTTTCTTGGGAGATTATGCAAGAATGTGACGAAAACCCATTGTATCCTCAAGGTGGAACTTGGATTTACGCCAGAGCCGCTTGGTGTCCAGGAGCGCCCGGAAGAACGGAAGAGTTTGAACTTACTCCTTTCATTAGCAACAACCAAGTTAACATGGAATACGAAATTACAGATGACCCTTATGGAAATTATGTCACAGAAACTCAATTAATTACTTACGGACCGAACAATCATTCGGTAGATGTTGAAATTGATCAGGTGCTCGCTCCAAGCAATTGGTTAATTCATTCAAGATTCAACCCCATGTGTGACAACCCGAAGATTATCATTCGCAATAAAGGAACCAACCCAATTACTCAATGTACCATTAAATATGGTGTTTCCGGAGAAACGCAAGAAACTTTTGAGTGGACTGGAAATCTTGGATTTATGGAGTCTGAAATTGTAGAACTCACCGCGTTAAATAGTAATCTTTGGTACAATGATCAATCAAGTATTGGAACATTTTTATTCGACATTGAGTTAACAGGTGATCAAAACACATCGAATAATCACGCTTCCTCATCATTTACAAGGCCTCCCGTATACACCTATTTACCCAATACAGACAACAACAAGCTCATTGTAATTTTCAGAACGAACACGGCATACTGGGAAAACAGCTACACGTTATATGACATCAATGACAATGTAGTTTTTACTCGAAATTTCTCAGCGGGTAACACCACGTATCGTGATACTCTTGAATTGAACGCTGGGTGTTATCGATTCCACATTCAAGATAATGATGGTGATGGCCTGTCTTTTTTCGCGAATAGTGATGGAAATGGTTATTGCAATTTAGATCGCGTCTCCGGGGCGTATTTTAAGCAGTTTGAAAATGACTTTGGACAAGGAATAGATCATTACTTTTATTGGAATACGAATTTGGTGAGTACAGATGAAATTGAAAACACAAGTCCTCAAGTAACTTTGGTTCCTAACCCTTCTACAGACGCTACACGTTGTTACGTCTCCGGCTTTGACAAGCGTGTTGATTGGGTTCTTTATAATAGCAATGGCCAAGTGGTGCGAAATGGAAATGTGACTCGATTAAATCCGTATGACCCCATTGTTATTCAACGTGAATCCCTTACCGCTGGATTATATTTCATTCGTGTAAGTGATGCGAAACATTCACATACTTCGAAATTAATATTTGAATAGATTAGATTTTGTTTGTTCTGGCCAATAGTGCTGCATCTGCGATCACCAGGGCAGCCATGGCCTCTACAATAGCCACTGCTCTTGGTAAGACACAGGGATCATGTCTTCCGCTTGCTTCAAGCTGAACCGTTTCTCCGTTTGAATTTAATGCCTCTTGCCTCTTTCCTATTGTACTTGTAGGTTTAAAAGCTATTCGAAGAACGATATCTTTCCCATTCGAAATTCCACCTTGAATTCCACCATCGTGATTGGTATTGATGGTGTCATTATTTTCACTCCCCTTTCTTAAGGTTGAAGAAAATCCGTCTCCAATTTCAAAACCCTTCACGGCATTGATACTTAACATAGCATGTCCCAGCAAGGCATGCAGTTTATCGAAAACGGGCTCACCCCAGCCTACTGCCGCTCCTTGAATAACACATGTAATTATTCCACCTACACTATCCTTATCCTCTTTCGCTTCCTGTATACGTTGAATCATTTTCACCTCCGTTTCCGCATGTGGGCAACGTACAAGAGATTCATAGGTTGTCACCAAATCCAATTGGGTGTATGGAAGTGGAACAACTACTTGATGCACACTGCTGACAAAAGCATGGATAGACACCCCCATTTGATTCAATAGCTGCTTTGCAATTGCACCTCCAGCAACTCGAGCCAAAGTCTCTCTTGCAGAGGATCTTCCACCACCCCTATAATCACGTATACCAAATTTATTTTGTGTTGTGAAGTCGGCGTGTCCGGGTCGAAAAACATCTTTCAAATCTGAATAATCTTGAGAGCGTTGATCTTCATTTCGCACTACAAAAGCAATGGGAGTTCCAAGAGTTACACCTTCAAAAATTCCGGAGAGAAATTCAATGGTGTCTGACTCTGTGCGCGACGTTGTTAAATCACTTTGTCCTGGCTTTCTTCGATCTAACTCAATTTGAATATGGGCTAGGTCAATCTTTAATCCAGCCGGACAACCATCTATTACACCGCCAATTCCGGCGCCATGTGATTCGCCAAAAGTGGTTAATTTAAAAATACTTCCGAATGTATTACCAGCCATGGTGCGAAGTTAGTCAATAGACCTTTCAACTTTACCATTCAAAATAACACCATCAACAGGACTTTGGCCGAAATAATAAAACATCTCTGAGATGGAATCTAGCGGTTTCGTTAGAATTATATTGGCTTTTTTCCCTCTGGAAATACTTCCGAGAGTATGATGAACATCCATAGCGTAAGCTGCATTTATGGTTGAGGCTTGAACCACTTCATTTGGCAGCATTTTCATTTTAATGCATGCTAAACTATTCACCAAATTCATGTTCGAATTTGGTGCTGAACCTGGATTAAAATCTGTTGCCAAGGCGAGAGGAATATTCTCTTCCATTATTCTCCTTGCCTCTGTATAAGGAATTTCCAAAAACAGAGAACACCCTGGCAATGCAACTGCCATGGTTTTACTGTTTTTTAATGAAGCTAAATCCTCATTGCTGACTAATTCCAAATGGTCCACGCTTCTCGCGCCTAACGTCACGGCTTGTTCAACCGCACCAAGATTGTTGAACTGATTTACGTGCACCTTCCCTTGAATGCCGTAATCACTCGCTGCTTTTAAAAGTTGCGTCATGTGGTCGACTGAAAAATACCCTTTCTCACAAAACACATCAACAAAATCGGCAAGTTTTTCAGAGACAACTATTGGCAAGACATCCTGAATCATATGATTTACAAATGCATCTACATCTCCGGAATAAGTCTCTGGTATAGCATGCAATGCAAGAAATGTTGATTGAATGGTGATGGGGTGTGATTCTTTCAGTCTCTTGATAACGCGCAGCATTTTCAATTCGCTCTCAGCGGTTAACCCATAACCACTTTTAATTTCAACAGCACCTGTTCCATGTTGCATCATGAAATTCAATCTCTCGAAGGCTTGTATATATAAATCATCTTCGGACATGGCTTGAAGATTTTTGGCAGAATTTAAAATTCCACCACCTCTTTTCGCTATTTCCTCGTATGTCAATCCGCGGAGTCGATCTTCAAATTCACCCGCACGTGATTTTGCAAATACGGTATGTGTATGACTGTCACACCAAGCAGGAAGAACAAATCTTCCACTCGCATCAATAATCGTTAAATTTCGCCAGTCTTCGATACCGTCAAAATCATTCATTGATCCATAATCTGCTATTATGCCGTCTTCAATAGCTAACCAAGCGTCATTCAATTGATTTAGTTCACACATGAAATGCCCTTCAACGAAAGGAACATCGCCAGGAATTGTCATTAAAAGAGATTTAATATTTTTTATAAAAATTTTCATGTTGTAAAACCACCTAACTTTAATAAATTTGCAACCCCGCGCCTATAGCTCAGTCGGTTAGAGCAACAGACTCATAATCTGTGGGTCCCTGGTTCGAGCCCAGGTGGGCGCACTTTGAAACCCTTGTTCTGCAAGGGTTTCTTTATTTTATTACTACCATTTTCTTTTCACTGATTTTCCCAAACTCACCAATTAACTCCACTAAATAAATACCATTATTTAGATTGTATGAAATTGAAATCTGTTTTTGTCCAGACACCCTTTCTTCAGTAATTAATGTTCCATCCATGGCATAGATCCGCAACAAATTAGCTCGCTTTGAAATTCCATTTAGAAAGACATGACCGTTGGTCGGATTCGGATAAATTTGAAAGGAAGTGTTCTCCTCTTCATCTATTCCAATGCATGGAAGACAAGTAAGTAAGTTGCTGTTTGCAAGGGCAAAAGGATATTGCAATAAGGTCGCTTGCCATTCGGCCTCTGTGCATTCTGATTTTAAGACTTGACGCAACCAAATATCTAATAAAGCTAAATAAGCAGCTTGCTGATTGGCTCTGCTTAAACTTCCTCCTAAAGGCTCACCAAAATCGCATAAAGACCCTGCAGGAATATAACCGCAATGCGAGCCCCCTTCCAGATTCACAAAAAATTTGCAAGATGTATTGCTGCCATCGAATATTGGCGTGTGATTATCTGCAGCCGGAGTAACAGTATCATCACTTCCCGAAAAAATTAGAACAGGACATTGCACATTTGCGGCGGCAGCAATTGCTGAAGGGTTTGTTTCAGCTGGGGCTAATCCCACAATAGCATCTATTGAATTGTCATTGCTAGCCGCAAGCCATGATGCTCCACCGCCCATACTATGCCCCACAATTGCTTCTTTCACGGGGTCAATTGCACCATATAAAATTGATGTTGCATTCGTTCCTTCGGCTTGAAGAGCATGGGCCGCAAAGGCGAGATCTAAACCAAAATCACCATGACTTGGAGCGAATCCGCCTTCGGTATTGACCAGTGCCACAACGAAACCTTGAGGCACGAGATAATCAGCAATCAATTCATAACTTGAAATTCCGATTACAAACCCATGACCTACAACTACTACAGGATAAACACCCGGTAAAACGGGACTATTGGCACCCGAGTTAGTTGCTGGATAAAAAACGTCACATGGAATGGAACGGTTGTTACGTGAAGGGTCTTGAAAAGTCAAACTGGTATTCCCAACTTGAGCATGAGCGAAAGCTATTAGGTTTCCGAATAAGATTAAGAGTAGAATTTTTTTCATTCCATTCGTATTAAAGGGGTTGTGAGAATTTCATCATTTTCATGCACCATCAAATAGTAAGTTCCTGCTGCTTGATCACTCAAATCAACTTCTATTCTGAACCATTCATTTTCTAGTTGATTAAAGTAAGGGCGGGTGATGCGAATGCTACCTCCGGTTGCGTTAAACAAATAAACTTTGGGTGTCACCATTTTTGATTTGATTCTCACTTCAAAAATTCCGGCCGATGGCTGGGGATAAACAAGGATATTCTCATTTTCATTAAACCCATTTTGTTCTTGAGACAACATCAGAAAAGCCTTCCAAAAATCTGGAACTCCATAACCCATGGAGTCATTGGGAGTTTCATAGAGACTGGCACTTCGTTCAATAACATCTTTGATTTTCAAATTTGACACCTGCGGAAATGCTTGCATGAGGCAAGCTGAGAGTCCCGCAATAATTGGAGAACTAAAAGATGTTCCGTTACCTCTTGCAATGGTACTATCATACGCTGCGTATACCGTTTGTCTTCCCATTGCAACCACATTGGGCTTTACAAATGGGCCGTTGGGAGGGCGGTATCCAGAAAACGACGCGTGAATTTCATTCGCGTCAACAGCACCAATAGACAAAACATGTTCAGCATCTGAAGGAGCTGTAATTGCATGCCATGCGCTTGCGCCACTATTTCCAGCACTATTAACAACCAATGTACCTTTTATAGCACAAATATTCGCTGCTTGCGAAATGCGGGTTGTTTGACCATTCATGTCAACGGGGAGGTAAGACATGGATTCGAAATCAAAAAGTGAATAACCTAAACTTGAATTGATGACATCTACTCCTATACTATCAGCCATTTCTGCGGCTTGAATCCACGTATCCTCTTCCAACCGTACCTCTTGAAAAACATCTTCCGTTTGAAACAAATAATAATTTGCTTGTGTTGCGGTTCCGTAGAGTGAATCGGGAATTATTCCGGCCATATGACTCAATACCATCATACCGTGTGTACTTGCATCGTAAACTTCAGCGGAATTAAAATGGAGAAGATCATGTTTCGATTTGATTCTTCCCTCTGTGAACAAATGTTTCATTGCGGGCAATTCATCTGCAAAAAGAAATCCACCATCAAAGACAGCTAAATCTACACCTTGTCCTTCAAAACCTAAATCATGCAAAAAATGTCCATTCAACATTTCAACCTGTCGATAACTATCGCCATAACTGTGTGTTTGGTTTTCTTGCGCGGTTTGCACACCCTGCATGGATTTTACCTTTCCACCTTGAATTATATTTTCCAGTGATCGAACTTGTAAAACACATTCAAGTTGATTAACTTGATTCAACCATATTGAAACAGATGAAGAGGATGTATCATTGATTTGTACGGTAATTGAATTGAACCATTTACTCTTCAAAAGCAATTGAGAGCTACCAATATTTAGAACTTGGTCAATGTAGTTTTGATTGACTGGTAAATCTAAAGAATCGAACCCTATTCCCCAATTTAACCTTCGCTCTATCGCCTTTTGAGATAAGAATTGATTGGGTTTGGATAATGAAAACGCTGAATTATGCTTGTCCTTGAATTGAATCCAAAATGTATTGTATGAAGTTTGAGCTGTATGGTGTAAAGCAAAAAAAACAAGAAGTTTCAGTAATAGTAACTTTCTCATCATCGCGTAGATTTCAGCACACCAAACTCATATACTTCAACTTTTTCCAGCTCACCAGTTATTTTGTAGTATTGTATTTCGCCGTGCAAGACACCGTTTAAATACATCCCTGAACGACTTAATTGTGTTCCTACCAACTGTTCTTTGTAGGCGATTCCATCTTGACGCTCATCGGGCGAAATTTCCACCTCAACAAACTCTCCTTTTTTGTACCATTCCTTGAATGGCCCTGATTTTTTAAAATTAATGTACTTGTGCTCTGATTGAGGAATGTTGGAATCGGGATGATATTCCGTAAAAACACCGTTTCCGTATTTAACAGATTTTTGTTGATCTGCAACATAAACAAATTCTTTTTCCACCAACTCCATGTCATTGTATGTTCTCCAAGTTCCATTTTTAACACCGTTTGAATAGGTACCTTCATATGCTTTTTTTCCATCTTGATTATAAAATGTCACCAAATTGTTATAGGCATCGTTGATGTATTCACCTTTTTTTACAAGAGCTCCGTTTTCAGCATACTCTGTAAAAGGGCCATTTTTCAGACCATTTTTATAGGTAAGTTCATGCGAAAGGTTTCCATTGGGATAATAATTTATCATTACCCCTTCGAGAACACCATTTTTCAAATTTTCAACACGTATGGTCTTTCCCTCTTCATTGAAATACTGCCATTCGCCTGATTTTAGCCTTTCCCATGGCTTACCACTTAACTTCACTCCAACATATTTCCCTTTCGACATGACCGTCTTTCCATCTGAAAAATAATTCACAACCTCGTTAATAGTAGTATCCTGAATATGATTAACTGTTGACTTTAACGCTCCTCTTTCACTATAAAACTCGAAAATGCCATGTGGCACGCCATTTTTAAACTGACCTTTGTAATACATGACTTTCGGATTTGTACTGTAGACTCTTATCCAAAGCCCTTCCCTTTTTTTATTTGCATTTAAGGCATTGTAATCTATTCCAAATTCACCAGTGGGTAGTTTAGTTCCTGGTAACTGCGCCCAACTGGTTTGAATAAGCACCGAGAAAACAAGAAAAAGGAATGCGTTCTTAATCATATTACAAGTTTAAAAAATACAACGGAAAATTAGGCCAAAAGATTTGAAGTATGTGGAAAATCATTTCAAAATGAGCATTTCTTTTCTACCTTCGCGACCAAATATTTGAAAACATGAAAGTTACAGTAGTTGGTGCAGGAAACGTTGGTGCAACATGCGCAGACGTTCTTGCTCATCGCGAAATTGCGAATGAAATCGTCTTATTAGACATTAAACCAGGGTTTGCTGAAGGAAAAGCATTGGACATCTGGCAGACGGCTCCGATTAATTTATATGATTCTAGAACAATTGGAAGCACGAATGATTATGCAGCAACTGCAAATTCTGATGTTGTTGTTATCACCAGTGGCCTTCCGCGTAAACCAGGCATGAGCAGAGATGATTTGATTGCAACCAACGCTGGGATTGTAAAAGGAGTTACAGAAAATATTTTGGTACATTCTCCCAATGCGATTATCGTAGTGGTTTCGAATCCACTAGACGTTATGACATATTGTGCGTTCCTAGCGGCCAAAAAAGATTCAAGAAAGGTATTCGGTATGGCGGGAATTTTAGACACTGCGAGATACAGAGCTTTCCTGGCAACAGAATTAAATTGTTCACCGAAAGATATTCAAGCTGTGTTGATGGGTGGTCATGGTGATACCATGGTTCCTCTTCCAAGATATACTACTGTAGGAGGAATTCCAGTTACTGAATTAATCAGTGAAGAGAAACTCAATGCCATTGTTGAAAGAACAAAAGTTGGCGGAGGCGAAATTGTAAATCTTCTTGGCACCTCAGCTTGGTATGCTCCGGGCGCGGCGGCGGCTCAGATGGTTGAAGCTATTGTTCGTGATCAAAAAAGAATCTTCCCTGTATGTGCTTTATTGAATGGTGAATACGGCATGAAAGACATATACCTTGGGGTTCCAGTTAAATTGGGAAAGAATGGAATTGAAGAAATCATTGAACTGCAATTGAATGATGCTGAAAAAGAATTGTTAAACAACTCTGCAAAGGCTGTTAAAGAAGTAATGAATGTCCTAGACGACATGAAATTATTTTAATCAAATTCATTTCGAAATTAAAGCCCTCTTTTCAGAGGGCTTTTTTATTTTCTGCGAAACACATGAATCTCAAAAGGAATATCATTGAGAGGTTTATAACTACAATTCGGAATAAATGCTCCAACCTTAAGAAGTGTGGCATCATGCATGAGGCGGCTCAATGGAGTTTCATGCTCGTTGGGAGCGAAATGTCCGTCCCATAGAATCCAATCACCTGTTTTAGCATTTGCATAATATTCTATGCGCATGGCTTGACTGGAATCGAATGGGTCACGATTCAAGGGAACTGCGAAATAAGGATGAGCAAAATATACGGTTTCATGCTCTTTCAAATTATTCGTCAATCTCAATTCCTCAATTGCTTGATTTATGATTCTTTCCTCCGTACCAAATCCCGTTGGAAACCCAACTCTTTCTAAGATCAAGGAACTGGCCAGCAATGGAGAGAGAATCGCAACAATTCCCCACCATTTGAGAGTCTTTTTTCCGTCGGAAAAAATAACCCCGTGTGCAGAAAAAATTCTTTCGTGAATAATTAATATGAAAGGGCCTACAATACAAAACATGACCCGAGTCAAACCCAAACTTGCCCACATTCCTTGCCACCAAAGAACCACATGTGCGAAAAAAAACGACCAAAAAAATCCATATACAAACCATATTCGTAAGGCATCCCATGACAAAAAATCAGCATGAAAGGCATTATGAAACCACTTCTCAGACTTAAAAAAGTTCCAAGACTGCAGCAGCAGTAAAATAAAACCTAAACCAAACACGGGAATTCCCCATAGGAAGAAATGGAAAAATGAACCACTGCCGTATGCAGTAATAGCGGTGTTTACATATGGATTGGTTGAAAATAGCCAAAGCGGTTCACCTGAAAGATACCAACCCATTGAATTAATGACTATAGTCCCAAACAACAAGAACGGCAGGTATTTCCATTTACAATTCACAATGTAATACAATCCTATGATTAGAATAAAAATAAAGCCTTCACTTCGCACGAATGGCAGCCAACTGATTAGGAGTAAGGAAAGGATAACTCTCTTCGTCAAAGAGAGGTATAAGAATGAAATGACCAGCATTCCGAATAATATTTCCGTAAGAGCTGAAATTGCATTTTCGAAAACAACCGGAGTGGTGAAAAACAAGAAGGGTAATAACCAGTTCTGTTGCAGGTTAATCTTTTTTGCGATTTTAAATAGTATTCCGGCTTGCGCGAACATGAGCATCAAATTGAAACCGAGGACTGCCTTAAAACCGAGTTGAGCGATAGGAAAAAAGAGCGTTGTAAAAACGGGTTTCCCCCATTGATTCAGAAACAGTTCTGGGTGATCGCCTGCATATTTCGACATGAAGAAATGCGTGTAGGTATCTCCACCACCGGCCACACCGTCTGCGATTCCAAAAAGCAACACGTAAGAGATTGCCGCCAATGAAAAAACCAACACTGGTTTGTGTTGGTTGCTCAAGGTCGGAAACAATTTCATTCCGCCACTACTTTAGCTTGTCTTACAGCCTGAATAAAGTCATCAAAAAGATATCTTGAATCATGCGGACCGGCACTAGCTTCTGGGTGATATTGAACGCTAAAAACAGGTCTATTCTTAAGACGAATACCAGCTACTGTATCATCATTCAAATGAAGGTGCGTTATTTCAATATTTTCATTTTCGATAATACTTGATTTGGAAATGACAAAGCCGTGATTTTGACTTGTTATTTCTCCCTTACCAGTTAATATGTTTTTTATTGGGTGATTCACACCGCGATGCCCGTTGAACATTTTTTCGGTTTTCAAACCTTGGCTCAATCCAATGAGCTGATGACCCAGACAAATTCCGAATCCAGGAATGTTTGTATCAATCAACTCTTTGATGAGATTGATTGTGGAAGGCATGGCTGACGGGTCTCCAGGCCCATTCGAAAACATGATCCCATCGGGGCTCCACGAAAGAACGTCTTCTTTTGTAGCATTCAATGGAAAAACTTTTAAGAAAGTTCCTCTTTCAGCAAGGCAGCGCAAAATGTTTTTCTTGACACCAAAATCCATGACTGCAATTTTCAATTCACTCTGTGGATTACCGTATTCGTAACTTTCCGTGCAAGCCACACGACTAGCAAGTTCCAGACCATCCATACTTGGAGCGGCATTTAACTGCTCTTTCAATTTTTCCATATCAAATTCGCTGGAACTAATGATACAATTCATTGCACCGTTCTCACGTATATGTCGAACCAAAGCTCTAGTATCGAGATCACATATTCCAACTACACCATCTCTCTCCAGGTAATTTTGAAGCGTTCCATGACCACCCACACGGCTGGCTACATCTGAAAATTTCTTAATGATAATACCAGCAACCTGACACTTCAAGGATTCAACCTCCTCATTGTGGACACCGTAATTACCAATATGAGAAGTTGCCATGACAAGGCATTGTCCGAAGTAAGAAGGGTCGGTGAATACTTCTTGATAACCCGTCATAGCCGTATTGAAAGCTATTTCGCCTGTGGTGATTCCAATTGCCCCACATTTTCTTCCATAAAAAACGGTACCATCTTGCAAGAGTAGTACCGCTGAATTTTGATTTGATTCCATTAAAGCGCAAAATTAATGCAACGTGAACTTTTCTATTGCGGTATTTTTCAACAAAAAAAAGCGCCTTTCGGCGCCTTTCATTTTATTCAGCAGAGGCTGAATCATCTTTCTTTTTTCTCGTTCTCTTTGGCTTTTCAGCAGGTGCTTCTTCAGTTGACTCAACTGTTGTTGCTTCTGTTTCTTCAACACCATCTTCCTTCTTCTTAGCGGCTCCGCGACGAGTACGCTTTTTCGCTGCAGCTTTTTCAACTTCCTTACCATAGATTGTATTGAAGTCAACTAGTTCTATTAAACACATTTCAGCGTTATCACCTTGGCGGAAACCAGTGCGAATGATACGTGTGTATCCACCTGGACGATCAGCGATTTGAGGAGCGATTGTTCTGAATAATTCAGTAACAGCCTCTTTATTTTTCAAATAACTAAACACCGTTCTTCTATTGTGCGTGCTATCTGCTTTTGATTTGGTCAAAAGGGGTTCAACATACTTGCGCAGTGCTTTCGCCTTGGCAACAGTAGTGTTAATTCTTTTGTGTTCAATAAGTGAATTTGCCATATTGGCCAACATCGCCTGACGGTGTTCTGCTTTTCTTCCGAGGTGATTGATTGTTTTTCCGTGTCTCATAACATTTCAAACTTCTTTTGCTTCACAGCAATGATTAATCTCTATCTAATTTGTATTTCGCTACGTTCATACCGAACTGTAGTCCTTTGCTTTCAACTAACTCTTCAAGCTCGGTTAACGACTTCTTACCGAAGTTACGGAATTTTAACAAGTCGTTTTTGTTGAAAGAAACCAAGTCACCTAAAGTTTCGATATCGGCAGCCTTCAAGCAATTCAATGCACGAACACTTAGATCCATATCTACCAACTTGGTCTTTAATAATTGACGCATGTGCAATGAAGATTCATCGAACTCTTCAACCTCGCGCTTTGTTTCGGTTTCAAGGGTAATGCGCTCATCACTGAACAACATGAAGTGGTGAATTAAAATCTTCGCAGCTTCTTGAAGTGCGTTTTTTGGAGTAACCGAGCCATCGCCTTCAATTTCCAATATTAATTTCTCATAGTCTGTCTTCTGCTCTACGCGGAAGTTTTCTACGCTGAACTTAACATTTTTTATTGGAGTGAAGATAGAGTCAATTGCAACTGTTCCAATTGGAGCACTGCTAGACTTATTCTCATCTGCTGGTCTGTATCCTCTTCCCATGCCGATAGCAAGGTCAATTCTAAATTTCACTTTTGGTTCCATGTTGCAAATCACTAAATCTGGATTTAAAACTTGGAAGGCCGAAGTAAAATTGCTGATATCACCCGCTTTGAACTGCTCTTGACCGTTGATGTTGATTGTAACCTTTTCGTAGTCAGTACCATCGATCTGACGCTTGAAACGAACTTGTTTCAAGTTCAAGATTATTTCGGTTACATCTTCTACAATTCCTTTCACACTTGAAAACTCGTGATCTACACCTTCAATTTTGATTGAAGTAATTGCAAAACCTTCCAATGAAGATAAAAGGATTCTGCGTAACGCGTTACCGATGGTTATACCGAAACCGGGTTCCAAAGGACGAAATTCAAAAGTTCCCTTGAAATCGTTGCTTTCAAGCATTACGACCTTATCCGGTTTAACGAAATCTATAATTGCCATTGAATTAACTATTAATTTAAAAAGATTATTTAGAGTAAAGCTCGACGATCAGCTGTTCGCGGATATTTTCAGGGATTTGAACTCTTTCTGGGTAGTTCATAAAAACACCTTCCTTTTCACCGTCGTTCCAAGCCAACCAATCAAAAGACTTTCTGCTTGCCAAAGAAAGAGTAATTGATTCCAAACTCTTTGATTTCTCACGAACCGAAATACGATCGTTTGGACGCAACTGGTAAGATGGAATATTAACTACGTTTCCGTTCACTAGAATGTGGTTGTGACCAACAATTTGTCTAGCTGCACTGCGAGTTGGAGCAATACCCAATCTGAATACCGTGTTGTCTAGTCTAGCTTCGCAAAGTGCCAATAAGATTTCCCCAGTTACACCTGGACGAGCCGAAGCCTTTTTGTACAAGTTAGAAAACTGACGTTCAAGGATACCGTAGGTGTACTTTGCTTTTTGCTTTTCATTTAACTGAACAGAGTATTCACTTTGTTTCGCACGTCTTTTATTTGGACCGTGTTGCCCGGGTGGGTAATTGCGTTTTTCTAATCCTTTATCAGGACCGTAAATAGCTTCACGGAACTTACGAGCAATTTTCGTTTTTGGGCCTATATATCTTGCCATTTCTTTAAATCGTTAAATTATATTCTTCTTGCTTTTGGTGGACGACATCCGTTGTGTGGAAGTGGGGTTGTATCAACAATTTCCAACACTTCAATTCCAGCTCCATGGATGGTACGAATAGCAGACTCGCGTCCGGCACCTGGGCCTTTCACAAATACTTTTACTTTTCTCAACCCTAGGTCAAAAGCTTCTTTTGAACATTGCTCGGCTGCCATTTGTGCAGCGTATGGAGTGTTCTTTTTTGAACCACGGAATCCCATTTTACCAGCCGAAGACCACGAGATCACTTGACCAGTGTTGTTCGTTAGGCTAATGATAATGTTGTTAAACGTTGATTGAATGTGAGCTTGTCCTAAAGACTCAACTACAACGTTTTTCTTTTTCTTTTTTTCTACTTTGGCCATGTTTCTATTGCCTTAATCTAATGATTATTTAGTTGCCTTTTTCTTGTTAGCGACAGTCTTACGCTTACCTTTTCTTGTACGAGAGTTATTCTTCGTACTTTGACCTCTTAGAGGTAAGCCTGCACGATGACGAACTCCACGGTAGCACCCAATGTCCATTAATCGCTTAATGTTCATTTGCACTTCAGAACGAAGAGCTCCTTCAACTTTCAGTTCTTCCGTAATGAAATTTCTGATTTTACCTAACTCATCATCGTTCCACTCAGAAACCTTTTTGTCAAAAGAAATTCCTGCGGTCTCTAAAATTCTACGCGAAGTTGAGCGTCCAATTCCATAGATGTAGGTGAGTCCAATTTCACCTCTTTTGTTACGCGGTAAGTCTATACCTGCAATCCTTGCCATAGTTTATAATTATTTAAGGAATTATCCTTGTCTTTGTTTGAATTTCGGGTTTTTCTTGTTGATTACATAGAGCTTTCCCTTTCTGCTTACAATTTTGCAGTCGGCGGAACGCTTTTTAAGTGAAGCACGTACTTTCATTTCCTTTTTTTATTTATATCTAAAACAAATTCTACCTTTTGTTAAATCGTATGGTGACATTTCTACCTTCACCCTATCTCCTGGTAAAATGCGGATGTAATGCATTCTCATTTTACCTGAAATATGAGCAATGATAATATGTCCATTTTCCAACTCCACACGAAACATTGCATTCGACAATGCTTCAACAATAACTCCGTCTAACTCTATGGACGCTTGCTTCGCCATTCAATTTTCTTTTTTAGTTTTTTGCGGATAATACCGCTTCAATTTCTTTAAAACTGGATAACACTTCTGCTTTATTCTTCCCTACCGCTATGGTATGTTCAAAATGAGCGCTGGGTTTACCGTCTTGGGTTTCTATGGTCCATCCATCTTTCAATTGACGAACATTCTTTGTTCCCAGATTGATCATTGGCTCAATGGCCAATACCATTCCTTCCGTCAGTGCAATGCCTTGTCCCCTCCTTCCATAATTTGGAACCTCTGGTGCCTCATGTAGATTTTTACCTACACCATGACCTACAAGTTCACGAACTACACCGTAGTTAAACGATTCGGCATGTGACTGAACTGCGAATCCAATGTCACCAATTCTCTTCCCAACAACTGCTTGCTCAATTCCTTTATATAAAGAAGCTTTGGTTTCTTCCAATAACTTCTTCACTTCTTCTTTCAACTCCCCCACCCCGAAAGTGTAGGCGGAATCACCCCAGTATCCATTCCAAAGTACTCCAATATCCACCGAAACAATATCCCCATCTTTGAGGGCATTGCTCGTTGGTATACCGTGTACTACGGCATGATTTACACTGGCGCAAATTGAATTTGGAAACCCGTGGTATCCTAAGAAACCAGGGAAAGCCCCATGATCTTTAATAAAATCATGAGCTACTTTGTCCAACTCCAAGGTTGAAATGCCAGGACGAATAAGCTTGGCTATTTCAGCTAGTGTTTTTCCAACAAGTAAAGAACTTTTGCGGATTTCTTCAATTTCTTCCGCGGTTTTTAGTATTAGCTTTTTGCTCACTTCGATTAAATATAACCGCTAGATTGCACGTTGCTTCCACTATTTCTTCCCCTCACTCTGCCCGTTTGCATCAGTCCATCGTAATGGCGTGATAACAAATGACTTTCAATTTGTTGTAATAAATCTAAAATCACCCCTACCGTAATTAAGATGGATGTTCCTCCAAAGAACTGAGAGAAAGCTTGAGCTTTTACCAATCCGAGAACCATCATTATTGCCGGTAAAATTGCAATTAGGGCGACAAAGATACCACCTGGAAGTGTAATTCTGTCTAAAATTCTTTCAATTTCGTCTGCAGTGTCCTTGCCCGGCTTGAAACCGATAACAAAATTGTTATTTCTTTTCAAATCGTCTGCAATCTGCTGAGGGTTTGTAACGATCGCCGTGTAGAAGAACGTGAACAAAATAATCATAACCATGAGCAGAATGTTGTAACCCCAACCTTGGTAGTCAGCAAGAGATTTTAGAATTGCACTGTCTTGGAAATAATTTTGAAGAAACATGGGTACAAACATGATGGCTTGAGCGAAGATGATTGGCATTACACCCGATGCGTTGAGACGCAAAGGAATGTAACTACGAGCAGCCTCACCTTGCGGAAGGTATCCACCACCCGAGGCCATTTTCGGCATGGTCACGGCAATTCTACGAACAGCTTGTATGACTGCGATTGTAAGGCCTATGATAATAACCATTACAGCAAGTTCAATCAAGAAAAAGAATGATGTTTGTTGTGAAAATTCACGTGCTATTGCACCTGGAATGTCTGAAACAATTCCGGTCATGATAATCAAAGAAGTACCATTTCCGATTCCTTTATCGGTAATCTTCTCTCCCAACCACATTACAAATAAAGTGGAGCAAGTTAGAATGATTACAGTGGTTACAGTCCACAAAGCGGTTGGATTTTGAACTGCACCTTCACGCACGACATATTGATAAATATAACCTGGACCTTGAACCAAAGCAATTGCTACAGTTAGGAAGCGGGTCCACTGATTAATTTTTCGTCTTCCGCTTTCACCTTCTTTCTGTAGTTTTTGGACTGAAGGAACTGCTAGTCCCAGTAACTGAATAACAATACTTGCGGAGATATAAGGCATAACACCCAAAGCAAATATTGACATATTGTTAAATGCTCCACCGGTGAACAAACCTAACATATCAGTTAAGCTTACACCACCGCTTGGATCTGCATTTCTAGTAGTGATTTGAGCCACTACTGAGTAATCTACACCAGGTAGTAAGATCCATGATCCTACGCGATAGATTAATAAAATTCCTAATGTCAAAAGAATCTTACCACGAAGTTCTTCGTGATTCCAGATGTTCTTTATGGCAGTTATAAATTTTTTCATAGAGTTGTTGCTGTTCCACCCATTCCCTCAATAGCTGCTTTCGCTGCTGCAGAGAACGCATGAGCTGATACATTCAATTTTCCTTTTAGTTCTCCACGACCTAGCACCTTGACAAGATCATTTTTGCTGCAAATACCATTTGCTACAAGCGTATCAAAAGTTACATCTACAAGCTGGTGTTTCTCAATCAATGATTGTAAAGTATCTAGATTGATTCCTTTGTACTCAACACGATTGATATTGCGGAAACCGTATTTTGGAAGACGGCGTTGCAATGGCATCTGACCACCCTCAAAACCAATCTTACGCTTGTTACCAGAACGTGATCCTGCTCCTTTGTGTCCACGTGTAGAAGTTCCACCGTGTCCAGAACCTTCCCCACGACCAATACGCTTTCTGTTCTTCGTAGAACCTTCAGCAGGCTTAAGTGAATTCAATTTCATAATTCAATTTCTTTATTTGTATTCAACTTTAAGAAGGTGACTAACTGAACGAATCATACCTTCAATGTTCGGTGTCAATTCTTTTTCTACTGACACATTTAATTTTTTGATCCCCAATGCTTCGATGGTTGCCTTTTGTCTTTTCGGGCGATCGATAGCACTTTTAATTTGGGTAATAACAACTTTTGACATATGTATATTTATTATCCGTTGTATACTTTTTCTAATGAAATTCCTCTGGTTCTAGCGATATCCTGTGCAGTTCTCAATTGAGAAAGAGCTAAGATAGTGGCTTTAACCACGTTGTGTGGATTTGAAGATCCTTTTGATTTCGCTAGTACGTCCTTCACACCAGCAGACTCAAGAACTGCACGCATTGCACCACCTGCAATTACTCCAGTACCTAAACTTGCAGGCTTCAAGAATACACGAGCTCCACCGAATTTACCCGATTGCTCATGTGGGATAGTACCTCTCATAACTGGAACACGAATCAAACTTTTCTTTGCATCTTCAACAGCTTTTGTTACTGCTTCTGCTACTTCTTTTGATTTTCCCAATCCGTGACCAACTACACCGTTTTCATTTCCTACCACAACAATGGCAGCAAATCCGAAAGTACGACCACCTTTGGTCACTTTGGTAACACGGTTTACAGCTACCAATCTGTCTTTCAATTCTGTCTCGCTTGCGCGAACTACTTTTCCTTCTAACATGTTAATTAAAATTTAAGTCCGGCTTCGCGAGCTGCTTCAGCCAATGTTTTTACACGTCCATGATACAAATATCCGCCACGATCGAATACAACCTCATCAATTCCGGCTGCTTTCGCGCGCTCTGCGATTGATTGTCCTACCATTCTAGCTTGCTCAATTTTAGCAACACTTTGGGCTTCCTTCATCAGCATTGAAGATGCTGATGCTAAGGTTACACCTTTGGTGTCATCAATAATTTGAGCATATATCTGTTTGTTACTGCGGAACACACTTAAACGTGGTTTGGTTGCAGTACCCGCCACTCGAGAACGAATACGAGTGCGAATTTTAGCTCTTCTAGAGTTTTTTGAAAATGCCATTGTCTTAAATTTTATTTAGCTGCTGACTTACCCGCTTTCTTGCGAACGAATTCACCAACGTAACGAACACCTTTTCCTTTATAAGGCTCCGGAGCACGGAGCGAGCGAATCTTTGCCGCAACCTGTCCAAGGAGCTGCTTATCATATGATTCAAGCATGATCATTGGATTCTCTCCCTTTTCTGCCTTTGCAGCCACCTTTATTTCAGATGGAAGTTCAAAAACAATTGGGTGGCTGTATCCAAGAGTCATGTTCAGACGCTGGCCTTCTGCATTCGCACGATAACCAACACCAATCATTTCCAACTCTTTTTTCCAACCTGTAGATACACCTACTATCATGTTGAACAAAAGTGATCTGTACAACCCGTGTTTTGCACGAACGTCTTTATGATCATTGATACGCGTAACAATTACCTCGTTTTCTTTTACTTCAATATTAACGGAATTGTCAATTTCTTGAGTTAAAGTACCCTTCGGTCCTTTCACTGTCACAAGACCATTGGCGATGCTGATTTCAACACCTTGAGCTAATGGAATTGGAGATTTACCTATTCTTGACATGGGGTCAACTATTTTTCTTAATTAATAAACGTAACACAATACCTCGCCGCCTACTTTCGACTCGCGAGCTTTTTTGTCTGTCATTACTCCTTTCGAAGTTGAAAGAACCGCTATACCAAGTCCATTGAGTACTCGAGGTAATTCTTCAGCTCCAGAATATTTTCTATGACCTGGTGATGAAACACGCTCGATATTTGAAATCGCTGGCAGTTTGGTTTTCATATTGTATTTCAAAGCAATCTTAATAACGCCAGGAGCCCCTTCTTCGAATTTATAATTCAAGATGTAGCCACTCTCGTGAAGAATCTTTGTAATTTCTTTCTTTAGATTACTCGCTGGAATTTCAACGACCTTATGACGAGCTTTCTGCGCGTTGCGGATGCGTGTCAAGTAATCTGCTATTGGATCAGTAAACATGTTCTTCTTTTATTCTTTAATATATTACCAACTTGCTTTTTTAACTCCCGGAA
Source organism: uncultured Chryseobacterium sp. (assembly GCA_964430305.1). Classification (GTDB taxonomy): domain Bacteria; phylum Bacteroidota; class Bacteroidia; order Flavobacteriales_D; family Sanyastnellaceae; genus CAIZGX01. The sequence continues at coordinate 8,426 of CAYSEX010000016.1, read as the reverse complement.
TACGACCTTCCAAGGCCAATTCTCTGAACTGGTTGCGGCACAACCCGAACTGACGCATATATCCTCTCGGGCGTCCGGTTAACATACAACGGTTGTGTACACGAACCTTGCTGCTGTTTTTTGGAAGCTTTTGTAATGCATCCCAATCACCAGCTGCTTTTAGTTCTTCACGTTTTTGAGCATACTTTGCAACCATTGCAATTCTTTTACGCTCGCGTGCTTTCATTGATTCTTTTGCCATCTTTCAATCTATTATTTTACGAAAGGAAATCCAAATTCTTCTAATAATGCCTTAGCTTCTTCATTGGTACCAGCAGAGGTCACAATGGTAATATCCATACCATTGATTGCTTTGATTTTGTCAAGATCAATCTCTGGGAAAATGATTTGCTCTTTCACACCGAATGTGAAGTTTCCACGACCGTCAAAGCCTGAAGCCTTTACTCCACGGAAATCACGTGTACGCGGCAAGGCTACTGCAATCAGGCGATCAAGGAATTCGTACATCTGGTTTCCTCTCAAAGTTACTTTGGCTCCAATTGGAACACCCTTACGTAATTTGAAGTTAGAGATATCCTTTGTTGAAAAAGTAGCAACAGCGCGTTGTCCTGTGATTAGTGTCAATTCTTCAACAGCAGCATCCACGAGTTTTTTATCTCCGGTAGCTTTACCAATCCCCTGGTTTAAACAGATTTTGGTAATGCGTGGAACTTGCATCGACGAAGTGTATTCGAAACGCTTTTGAAGGTTTCCAGAAATCTCCCCTTCGTATTTGGTTCTTAATCTTGGTACGTAGCTCATTTGATTACCTCCCCTGATTTTTTAGAAACACGAACTAATTTGCCATTTTCCCCACGTGTACGTCCAACACGAGTTGCATCGCCACTGTTGTCAATTAACATGACATTGGAGATAGCCAGAGCAGCCTCACGCTTTTCGATTCCACCTTGTGGGTTTTGAGCAGATGGTTTACGGTGACGTGAAATCATATTCACGCCTTCTACGGTCACGCGGTCTTTGTCGCGGTCCACTGCGATAACACGGCCTTTTTGTCCTTTGTGGTCACCTGCAATAACCACGACCATGTCGCCTTTTTTTATTTTGAGTCGCTTATACATCGCTCTGATAGTTTACTTAATTAAAGCACTTCTGGTGCTAGTGAAACAATTTTCATGTAGTCCTTCTCGCGAAGTTCACGAGCTACTGGGCCGAAAATACGTGTGCCACGCATTTCTCCCTGAGCATTCAACAACACTACTGCGTTGTCATCGAAGCGGATGTAACTTCCATCTGCACGACGCACCTCTTTTTTGGTACGAACAATAACAGCTTTGGAAACAACTCCTTTCTTCACATTACCGCTAGGTAAAGCATCTTTTACAGTAACCACAATTTGGTCGCCTAAGGATGCATAACGACGTCGAGTTCCACCCAACACGCGGATCACTAACACTTCACGTGCACCGCTGTTGTCTGCTACTCTTAGTCTTGATTCGTTCTGTATCATATCCTTTTTCTAATATCTTGTTTGGATTATTTCGCTTTTTCAACCACTTCAACCAATCTCCAACGCTTCAATTTACTCATTGGACGAGTCTCCATGATTTTCACTTTGTCACCTACTCCGCATTCTCCCTTTTCATCGTGGGCCATGAAACGCTTGGTTTGCTTTACGAACTTACCATATTTCGGGTGCATCACTTTGGTTTCTACAGACACCACGATGCTCTTGTCCATCTTGTTCGATGTTACAATTCCGATACGTTCTTTTCTTAAATTTCTTTCCATGTTATTCCGGGTCTTATCCGTTATTTTCCTTTTGGTTTAAAACGGTTAGCATTCTTGCGATTTCGCGACGAATGTTTCTCAACACCATTGGGTTCTCAGTCCCAGCTATGGTATGGTTGAACTTCATTTTAGCTAACTCTGCTCTTTTTTCAGTGATTTGACCTTTCAAATCTTCAACTGACATATTGCTATATTCTGCGGCTTTCATCTTATTCTGTATAATCAGGGCGAACAATAAATTTAGTACGACAAGGAAGTTTTTGTGCTGCGAGGCGCAATGCTTCTTGAGCGGTCGCCAAAGATACACCTTCTGCTTCAAATAAAATTCTTCCTGGCTTAACAACTGCTACCCAATGATCAGGGGCTCCTTTACCTTTACCCATACGAACCTCAGCAGGCTTCGCTGTGATAGGCTTGTCTGGAAAAATACGAATCCAAACTTTACCTTCACGCTTCATGTAACGTGTAAGGGCAACACGAGCCGCTTCAAGCTGACGAGATGTAATGAATCCTTCATCCATTGTTTTGATCGCAAAGCTTCCGAAAGCTAATTGAGACCCTCTGTAGGCAATACCTTTAATTTTGCCTTTCTGCTGTTTTCTGTATTTAGTCCTTTTAGGCTGTAACATAATCTTCTGTTATAAATAATTACCCTCTTCTTGAACGACCATTACTTGCGTTTGCAGGTCTTTTTTGTTGTTGAGCAGCAGCTCCAAAGTTCGGTGATAAGTCACGCTTCCCGTAAACCTCTCCTTTGCAAATCCATACTTTTACACCAATTCTTCCGTAAGCCGTATGTGCCTCCGCGTGATGGTAATCAATATCAGCACGAAGTGTATGAAGTGGTGTTCTACCTTCTTTATACGATTCGGTACGCGCGATTTCGGCGCCATTCAAACGTCCAGAGATAGCCACTTTAATTCCTTCAGCACCCATCTTCATAGCAGATGTGATAGACATTTTAGTAGCTCTACGGTATGAGATACGACCTTCAATTTGGCGGCAAATTCCATCGGCAACCAAACGTGCATCAATTTCTGGTCGCTTAATTTCGAAGATGTTAATTTGTGCATCTTTACCTGTTAGCTTCTTCAATTCTTCTTTTAACTTATCTACCTCAGTGCCTTGCTTACCTATGATAATTCCAGGTCTAGCAGTATTGATAGTTACAGTTACCAATTTTAGCGTACGCTCGATAACAATTTTAGATACTGATGCCTTTTTAAGACGAGTCATCAAATATTTACGGATCTTATCGTCTTCAACGATTTTCTCACCGTAATTCTTACCACCATACCAGTTGCTATCCCATCCCTTGATGAAACCTAGTCGGTTACCTATTGGGTTACATTTTTGTCCCATTTCTTATTCTTTGCTTTGAATTATTTTTTATCTATAATGATTGTAACATGGTTACTGCGCTTGCGAATGCGGTGGGCACGTCCTTGAGGGGCTGGACTAATACGCTTCAATGTACGAGATACATCTACGCGAATTTCCTTCACCACCACATTTGACTCTGCAATGTCTGCACCTTCATTCTTCGCCTGCCAGTTGGCAATTGCAGAACGTAAAAGTTTTTCCATTGGCAACGCATTGTGCGTGCGAGTGAATTTCAAAATATTCAATGCTGCACCAACTTCCTTACCGCGGATGGTATCAGCTACCAAGCGCATTTTACGAGGAGAGGTTGGAAAATCATTCAACTTCGCGAAAGCAGTTGTTTTCTTCTGTTCCTTGATTTGAGTTGACATTTCTCTTTTTCGAGATCCCATAGTTTTATTCGTTTATCGGGAGTAATTCAATTATTTTCTATTACCACTGTGTCCGCGGAAGGTACGTGTTGGAGAAAATTCTCCAAGCTTGTGACCTACCATGTTTTCGGTTACATAAACCGGAATGAACTGTTTGCCGTTGTGAACTGCAATAGTTAATCCTACAAATTCCGGCGTAATTGTGGAAGCTCTGCTCCATGTTTTAATAACATTTTTCTTTCCACTTGTCTGAGCATCTTCTACTCTTTTCTGTAACTTGTAGTGTACGAAAGGTGGTTTTTTAAGTGACCTAGCCATTATTCAATTATTTCTTTCTACGTTCAATGATGAATTTTGTTGAAGGCTTTTTGCTAGCGCGAGTCTTGTAACCCTTCGCTGGCGTGCCCTTACGTGATCTTGGGTGACCTCCAGACTGACGTCCTTCACCACCACCCATTGGGTGATCTACCGGGTTCATAGCTACACCACGTACACGTGGACGACGGCCTAACCAACGGCTACGTCCAGCTTTACCTGAGCGAACCAAGTTGTGTTCTGAGTTCGATACGGAACCAACAGTTGCTATGCAATTAGATAAAATCTTTCTTACTTCACCTGAAGGCATAGTAATGATTGCGTATTCTCCATCACGAGCAGTGAGTTGAGCATAAGATCCTGCAGATCTCGCTAAGGCTCCTCCTCTACCTGGACGCATTTCTATGTTGTGAATTACCGTTCCTAATGGAAGATCTTTCAACATCAATGCATTTCCAACTTCTGGTGCGCTGCCAGTACCACTACTCAAAACCATACCCACGGCTAGACCTTGAGGAGCTATGATGTAACGCTTTTCACCGTCTGCATATTCCACTAGTGCAATACGTGCAGAACGATTTGGATCGTATTCGATAGTAAGAACCGTACAATTGATTCCGTGCTTATCACGCTTGAAATCGATTAAACGATAATTTCTTTTATGACCACCACCAATCATACGCATGGTGCGCTTACCTTGGTTGTTACGACCACCTGTTTTCTTTAGGGTCACAACCAACGGCTTGTGTGGTTTATTCGTTGTTATCTCTTCGAAAGTAGGCGCTACTTTGAAGCGCGTACCTGGAGTAACTGGATTTAATTTTTTAATTCCCATTTCTAAGTCAATTAGATGTTAGAATAAAAGTCAATGGTTTCGCCTGCTGCCAACTTCACAATGGCCTTCTTATACCCGGCTGAACGGCCAGAGACTACACCTGCTTTAGTATAACGGTGCTTCAATTTACCATCATAACGAATTGTGTTAATCTGGATGACATTCACACCATATGTTTTTTCAATGGCTTTCTTGATTTCAATCTTATTCGCAGATTGCTTAACAACAAAACCAAATTTCCCTTGTCTATCCTGGATAGACGTCATTTTTTCTGTAACTAAGGGACGGATCAAAATTTCACTCATCGCAATTACTTTTTACAGATGTTAGTTACTACTTCGTGTGCGTTTCCAACGAAAACAACTTGATGGCTGTTCATGATTTCATAGGTGTTCACCATGCTCGCAATACGAACCTGTGTACCTTGAATGTTTCTTGAACTCAAGTAAACGCTATCGTTTCTTTCTGGAATCAAAATCAACGACTTCTTGTTGTCTAAAGAAAGATTCTTCAATACTTCAATGAAAGCCTTTGTTTTTGGAGTGTCCATAGACAAATCCTCAAGAAGAACTATTCCGTTTTCTTTTGCCTTGTAGCTAAGGGCCGAAGCTCTTGCTAAACGCTGAGTACTTTTGTTTACTTTGATGTCATAATTACGTGGCTGTGGACCGAATACACTACCTCCCTGACGGAAAAGTGGGTTTTTAGCACTTCCCTTACGAGAACCGCCGGTACCTTTTTGCTTGTGTAATTTACGAGTTGAACCGTGAATTTCACCTCTATGCTTGGTTTTGTGAGTACCAGTGCGCTGAGCAGCTAAGTAACGCTTCACATCCAAATAAATCGCATGATCATTCGGTTCAATTCCGAATACCGCGCTGTCAAGTTCAACAGACTTACCTGTTTTCTGACCTTTGATGTTTACTACTTCCATTTGCATATTACTTCACGATATAAACAGTTGAACCATTGTAGCCGGGTATTGCTCCTTTAACGAGAATCAAGTTCTCATCAGCCAACACCTTAACTACTTCTAAATTTTGAATGGTACGACGCTCGCCACCATCTCTTCCCGCCATGCGCATTCCTTTGAATACACGTGATGGATCTGAAGATGCTCCCAAAGAACCTGGAGCGCGTAACCTGTTGTGCTGACCGTGTGTACTTTCACCAACCCCGGAGAAACCGTGACGCTTCACAACGCCTTGGAACCCTTTTCCTTTTGATGTACCGATAACGTCAACGTTCTCACCTTCAGCAAACATATCACTGATGGTAATGATGTCTCCTAAATTCTTCTCACCCATGTCTTTAAATTCCGCAACGAAACGTTTTGGAGTAACACCGGCTTTTTTGAAGTGACCTACCATTGGCTTCGACGTGTTTTTCTCACGCTTGTCACCGAATGCAATCTGAACGGCGGTATAACCGTCCTTGTCCATAGTACGGACTTGAGTCACCACACATGGACCAGCTTCTATCACTGTGCATGGAATATTCTTTCCAGCGGCACTGTAGATGCTAGTCATACCTACTTTTTTACCAATAATTCCTGGCATGTGTCTGTATTTTACTGTTAAACTTTGATTTCTACTTCTACTCCACTTGGTAACTCTAACTTCATCAGAGCGTCAACCGTCTTTGAAGATGAGCTGTAAATGTCAAGCAAGCGCTTGTATGAGTTCAATTCGAACTGCTCACGTGCCTTCTTGTTCACGTGTGGTGAACGAAGTACAGTGTAAATACGCTTGTGTGTTGGCAATGGAATTGGTCCATTCACAACTGCTCCGGTAGCTTTTACCGTTTTTACAATCTTCTCAGCAGATTTGTCTACGAGGTTGTGATCGTAAGATTTTAATTTGATTCTAATTTTTTGAGCCATTGATGGTTCTATATTATGCGTTCACTTTTCCTTTAGCCTTTGCGATAACTGCTTCCGCAATATTCGATGGTGCACCTTGGTAGTTGCTGAACTCCATGGTTGAAGTTGCACGACCAGATGTGATTGTACGTAAATCTGTAACGTATCCGAACATTTCAGAAAGTGGAACCTTTGCGCTAATAACAGTTGCTCCGTTACGCTCACTTGTTCCTTCAATCATACCGCGTCTTTTGTTCAAGTCTCCAATTACATCACCCATATTTTCAGAAGGAGTAACTACTTCCAATTTCATGATAGGTTCTAGAATAATTGGCTTACACTTTGGTCCTGCCTCACGGAAGGCCATTTTAGCACACAATTCAAATGATAGTGCATCTGAGTCAACCGCATGGAAAGATCCATCGTTCAACTCTACTTTCATAGTATCAATTGAATATCCTGCAAGAATACCATTGTTCATAGCCTCTTTGAAACCTTTCTCGATAGATGGAATGAATTCACGAGGAATGTTACCACCTTTGATGTTATTCACGAAAACTAAGCCTGACTTCGTTTCATCATCATTTGGCCCCAATGTGAATACAATATCAGCGAATTTACCACGACCACCTGATTGCTTTTTATAAACCTCTCTGTGGTTGAAGTTTCCTGTGATTGCCTCTTTATATGAAACTTGAGGAGCACCTTGGTTACATTCTACCTTGAACTCGCGACGCAAACGATCAACAATGATTTCCAAGTGCAACTCACCCATACCAGATATGATGGTTTGACCTGTTTCTTCATCAGTCTTTACACGGAAAGTTGGATCCTCTTCAGCCAATTTCGCTAAAGCCATTCCTAACTTATCTGAGTCAGCCTGTGTTTTTGGTTCAATAGCCAATCCGATTACAGGCTCTGGGAATACCATAGACTCGAGAACGATTGGGTTCTTTTCGTCGCACAATGTATCTCCCGTTTTGATATCCTTGAAACCTACAACCGCACCAATATCACCTGCTCCTAGAACCTCCACCGGATTTTGCTTGTTCGCGTGCATTTGGAAAATACGTGAGATACGCTCCTTGTTACCTGAACGTGCATTCAACACATAAGATCCAGCATCTAATTTACCTGAGTAGACACGAGTAAATGCCAAGCGACCTACGAATGGATCTGTTGCAATCTTAAATGCCAAAGCAGCGAAAGCATCATCATAAGATGGTCTACGAGACAACTCTTCTCCAGAATCTGGGTGTGTACCTGTAATGTTCTCTTTATCTAGAGGTGATGGCATTAATTCCATTACCAAATCCAACATGGTTTGAACTCCTTTGTTTTTGAAAGAAGAACCACAAACCATAGGAACAATTTTCATATCAATAACCGCCTTACGTAAAGCGTCTAAGATTTCACGCTCAGTCATGCTATTCGGATCTTCAAAGAATTTCTCCATCAAAGATTCGTCATATTCAGCAACTGCTTCCAACAACTTTTCGCGATACTCCATAGCCTCATCCATCATTTCTGCTGGAATTTCAACTACTTCGTAAGTCATACCTTTATCGTGCTCATTCCAAATCATTCCACGGAAGTTAATCAAGTCAACTACTCCTTTGAAATCATCTTCAGCACCAATTGGCAATTGTAGTGGAACAGCGTTGCTTCCCAACATTTCTTTTACTTGCTTAACAACGTTCAAGAAATCTGCACCTTGACGGTCCATTTTGTTCACGAAACCAATACGTGCTACGTTGTAATTATTTGCCAATCTCCAGTTCGTCTCTGACTGAGGCTCTACTCCATCAACGGCAGAGAACAAGAACACCAATCCATCCAATACACGCAATGAACGGTTTACCTCAACGGTAAA
>CAYSEX010000015.1:5617-43010 GCA_964430305.1 uncultured Chryseobacterium sp. | reverse complement strand
CTGCAAATCTGTTATGTGGGCGGAGCCTTTCTCGCCTGGCTAGCACCAAACTTCACCGTGGACATCAATAACCGAACATGGCCATTTCATATACTCATTCTCTTCATTACACTTTCACTCTGGATAATTTCCGGATTTATTTTCAAAAAGCAAAAAGGACGATTCCCTTTCCTTGATGCATTCATTCTCACATTCTCTTTAGCTGGAACTTTTTACCAACTCACTTATGACCCTCTAAATTGGTGGTACTTCCTAGTAACCAATTTACTTTCCATCTACACCTATTGGCAAAGCGGATTGAAAACCTCTATAATTCTATACTTGGTATACGCCGCAATTAGTCTTGCGGGAATTCTTCGCTGAAATCATCGTATAAGAAGTCATTATACGGGAACCGTGTAACATGAATTTCACGAACGCGTTGATATAGTGTTTCACGGAATTGATCCAACGCCAATCGCTCGGTTGCACTCATAAACAAGACATCTGAATCTGGCATTTTAGACATCCACATGGCCTTCAATTCATTCATGGAATAGTTGCGCGCTGTCTTTTCAGACAAATCATCTTCGTCTTTGGGTTCGTAGGTGAATTGATCAATTTTATTAAAGACAATCATCATGGGTTTTTCACCTGCACCTATCTCTGATAAGGTTTCATTCACCACTCTGAAATGATCTTCGAACTGTGGATGCGAAATATCAACAACATGAATCAATAGATCAGATTCACGCACTTCATCTAATGTTGATTTAAAAGATTCAATCAATTGGTGGGGAAGCTTGCGAATAAACCCCACGGTATCACTCAATAAAAACGGCAGATTCTTCACCACAATTTTTCGAACAGTCGTATCCAATGTTGCAAACAATTTGTTCTCTGCTAGAACTTCGCTTTTACTCATGACATTCATGAGCGTGCTTTTACCCACATTCGTGTAACCAACCAATGCTACACGCACCATAGCTCCTCTATTCCCTCGCTGCGTGGCCTTTTGTTTATCTATGGTTTGAAGATCAACTTTCAATTTTGCAATGCGATCACGAATGATCCGTCTGTCTGTTTCAATTTGCAATTCACCCGGACCACGCATACCTATTCCACCCTTTTGTCGCTCCAAGTGGGTCCACATGCGGGTAAGTCGGGGTAGTAAATATTCGTATTGAGCCAATTCAACTTGCACCTTGGAGTGGGCAGTTCTAGCGCGTGATGCAAATATGTCTAAGATTAAATTGTTTCGATCTAGCACCTTGACTTTGTGCTTTTCATCATTGAATTTCCCCTCTAAATTCCGAAGTTGACTTGGCGACAATTCATCATCGAAAATGACCATGTCAATTTCACGTTCGAAGACAAAGTCTTTTATCTCTTCCAATTTACCAGACCCCACGAAAGTTCGTGAATCGGGGTGATCTAGATTTTGCCAAAATCGCTGAACACAATGCGCATCGGCAGTAGTTGCTAAAAAAGCTAATTCTTCTAAGTACTCTTGTAAAGCCCCTAAACTCTGTTTTTTAGTCACTAGTCCAACCAGTACACACGTCTCTTGAACCTTTTTGGTCTCAATAAGCTTGCCCATTTACTTGCCGGCCAATTTCAAACAGTAGACGCTTAACGCATCAATCTCTTCCTTAGAAAGTCTGTCTCCGAAGCGAGGCATACTACCCTTACCCTCTGAAATCTGTAATGCAATTTGTTCCTTGGTCAGTTGCGTTTCCTTGATTTTTTTTGCTCCACCCATGGTCAAATCGCCCTGTTCACCGTGACAAGATGCGCATTTCTTCGAATACAATTCTTGTGGATTAATGGCCACTGCTTTTTGCTCATTGGTTTCAGAACACGATACAGCAAGCAAAGCGATGAAAAGAAATATGACACTTCTCATTTTAGAAAAGCCATTTTATCCCAATGGTTCATTGCTAACATACATACCACACCCAACCCAAAGAAAATGGCAATAAGTTTCGCTCTTTTTCTTCCGTTGGTAGCACGTTTCGCTTTCGAATAACCGATGGTAATAAAGACAACAGCCAGAATCATGGTTATGGGATGCTCAATAAAATTCTTTCTAGCTACACTGTCCTTCATAACATTTACAGTTGCATCTTTATTCATCCATGCCATCACCCATAAAGCAATACCAACTAGCAATTGAATGTGAGAGAAGATCAAAGTGAATAAAACCAACTTATGGGGTTTTCCTTTCACCTCTTCATTTTTCTCCTTCACCAAAGAAATAACAATGGCAAGAACAGGTAAAGACAACAACAACCATGGTAAGAGACCATGTAAATGCAAAAGACCAGTTTTCATTTTTAATTTTTTTCAAATCTAATTCGGAAATTGAAAAACACCTCATCTTTGCTACTCACATTTTCAAAATGAATCAAGTCATATACAATGTCACGGTAAGTGTAGATCCGAATGTGCATACAGAATGGTTAACCTGGATGCGTGAAGTTCATATTCCAGATGTATTATCCACTGGACTATTTCTTTCGAATCGCATTTTGCGTGTTCATGGTCATGAAGAAAACGGAATGACCTACGCCATTCAATATGTTTTAGCAAATCGGGCTATGCTAGATCAATACTTTTTGGAGCATGCCCCTCGACTTCAAGCAGAACATATTGCTCGATATGGAAACAAAGCTGTGGCGTTTCGAACCATATTAGAGGTTCTGAACGAAACTAAATGTTAAGCCAATTTCGACATTGCCGTTTCAATGGCAAGGATTGAGGCTTCTACATCTGAGGTTGATGCAGTTCCAACGCTTAATCTGTACCATGTAGAATCATCTGATGCCCCAAAAGCTCGAAAGGGGACCAATGCAACTTTAGCTTCGTTCAACAAATAAGCCGTTACATCGCCCGTGGTTTGAAGTACATCACCGTTGGTCATTCTCTTCCCAATGAGATTGAACTGCACGGTAAGATAAATGGCTGCAGCAGGTGGAATTGCCTGAACCGGATAACCAGCATCTTTCAATCTTGTTATTCCTTGGTAGAAACCATTCAAACGCGTTTGAAGTTCTTCTTTAATCCAAGATAAATAAGCATCTACCTGCGCAATATTGTCTAAGTACTTTCCAGATGCCATTTGCTCTGGACGCGGCGCCCAAGCTCCAACGTGCCCCAAAATACTTTTCATTTTATCTATGATAAAAGCAGGGCCGAATCCCCATCCAACCCGAACTCCGGTTGCAGCAAGCGACTTGGAAATACCATCTACATAAACCGTGTATTTCCGCATTTCTGGTCGAAGACTTACTGGATCAAAATGTTGCGTATCTCCGAAGGTCAACAACGAATAAATTTGATCATACATCACATAAAGTGGCTTTTCATTTTCTCCACGTGAGGCGTTTTCCTCCAACACCAAATCACAAATACTTTCTAACTGTTCTTTCGAGAAAACAGTTCCTGTTGGATTCAGAGGGGAGCACAATGCAAGTAGACTTGCACCTTTCACATGTTCACGAAGCACATCTGCATTGGGCATAAAATTTTCTTCGGGTAATGTTTCCACGAAGACTTGATTGGCATGTGATAAATGTGTGTAGTGATTGTTATTCCAAGAGGGAACTGGAAACAACACCTTATCTCCTGGATCAACTATGGCCTGAAAAATAGCATAGATAATTGGTCGTGCACCTCCAGCAACAAGAATTTCTTCAGGGTCATATTCTAAGCCCTGCTTTTCTTTCAACAACTTCACCACTGCCTTGCGCAATTCAACAGCACCATTAGCCACTGGATAATTCGTTAAATCATTTTCGTATGCTTCAAGAATATCGGCTTTTAGTTCTGCAGGTATGGGGAATATTTTCGGATTGAAATCACCAATGGTGAAGTTATAGATGTGTTCACCTTGAAGAATTCGATCTCTAATTTCACCACCAAGTTTAATGATTTCAGAACCAATTAAATTTTCTGCCATGTTCGAAACGCGCATGGTCTTCTCCTGCTCTAGCGTAGCGCTCATTGAATTTGTTTTTTTAGGTGGTGCAAAAATAGCCTTTTTTCAGATATGATGGTATCCCTCACCTCGAATAATGGTAAAGGCCCTGTATACTTGTTCAAGTAGAACTATGCGAACCAAATCATGGGGGTAAGTCATGTCGGATAGTCGTATTTGTTCATTCGCTCGTGCATAAACTTCTTTCGAAAAACCGTGTGCTCCACCAATGACCAATACCCACGACTTCACCCCGGCATTCTGTTTTTTTTCAATATGCTTCGCGAAATTCACTGAGGTAAGGGAAAGCCCCTTTTCATCGAGCAAACAGAGGGCCTCTTCTGGTTTCACTACTTTAAGTATGGTTTCACCTTCTCTTTGTTTTTGTTGATCAGGCTGAACACCCCTACCTGAAGCATCTTTCAACTCTGTGTATTCAAAGGTGCAATAGTGAGGGAGTCGACTCAGATATTTTTGAATTCCTACTTTAACGTACGACTCCTGCGTTTGACCAATGACAAAAACTCTTATTTTCATTCCTTGCGGTCATCCTTTCCGTCACGTATGTCTTGTTTACGCAGCGGTGAATTTGCATATGATTTGAATTCGGCTCTTTTCATAAATATATCTACCGCTGTAAAAATAGCTGCACGCATACTTGCTTCGTCGGCTATTCCTTTTCCAGCTATATCATAACCCACACCATGGTCTGGAGAGGTTCTAACTACAGGAAGACCTGCGGTGTAGTTCACCCCTTCATCAAAAGCCAATGCTTTAAAAGGTGCCAAGCCTTGATCATGATACATGGCCAATACTGCATCGAAATTTTTATAGGCGCCTGAACCAAAAAACCCATCGGCTCCGAATGGTCCAAAAACCATCATTCCCTTTTCAGCACATTCACGAATTGACGGAGTAATTATTTCCTTCTCCTCAACTCCAATCAACCCATTATCGCCAGCATGTGGATTAAGTCCTAGCACTGCAATCTTCGGGCTGTGAACCCCAAAATCACGCAGAAGCGAGTCATGCATCAATTTCAACTTGGAATGAATGCGATCTTTTGTAATATGCTGTGAGACATCTTTCAATGGTAAGTGACCCGTTACAATTCCAATTTTCAGATGTTGGCTAACCAAAAACATCAGTACCTCTTCTGTCCCCGCTAGTTTCGCCAAATATTCGGTGTGTCCTGGAAATTTAAAATTTTCGTTCTGCACGTTGTCCTTATTGAACGGTGCAGTAACCAAAACGTCAATCTTTGTGTTTGCCAAATCCTGAGCAGCCATTTCCAAACTTCTTCTAGCCATCTCTCCGCCAATGGCGTTTGCTTTTCCCCATTCAATTGACCCTTTGAATTCCTTCCAACAATTCACGAGGTTTATTTTTTTCACCTGTGCCTCACCAGCATGCTGAATATTCTGGTATTGAAATTCTTCCAATCCGCCCAAACGTTTGGTTTGCTTAATTACTTCAGCATGGGCGTAAATGATAGGTGTTGCATGTTCGAGCATTCGCGAATCAGCAAAAACGCGCATAATGGTCTCTAAACCTATGCCGTTTACATCACCACAAGTAATTCCAATTTTCACTTTTTCCATATTCCTTCCCGAATGTTTATTCGGTTATTTTGCGTATGTATTTTTTATGAAGTGATACAGCGATCTTACGCCAACACCTACCCCACCTTTAGTTCTATATGCCTGAGCTGCGTTCTGATAGGCCGGACCAGCAATATCAATGTGTATCCAAGGGTAGTTGGTGAAATGCTCTAAAAATTTTGCAGCTGATATTTGACCTGCGAAAGCACCTCCTAAATTTTTCAAATCGGCAATATCGCTTTTCATTTCCTCACCGTATTCATCCCACATTGGAAACTGAATCATGCGTTCCCAAACATCCATTCCACTATTCAATAATTTATCTACTACTTCTTGATTTGCGTTTGCCATAACTGCGCTTGCATAGGTTCCAATAGCGCGAATAGCGGCACCGGTTAAAGTGGCTAAATCAATGACCAATTCTGGATTATACTTCTTGGCATACACAAGAGCATCGGCCAAAATTAACCTTCCCTCTGCATCTGTATTCAAGACTTCTACTGTGGTTCCATCTGATATGGTAATAATATCTTGGGGAGCTAAAGCATCACCGCCTGGTCTATTGTCAGTTGCAGGAACCAAACCAACAACCCAAACTGGCAATTTATTCGAAGCTACAGCAGTCATGGCACCAACAACAGCAGCACCACCAGCCATATCGCATTTCATTTCATCCATTGAACCCGGAGTAGGTTTTAAACTTAATCCTCCCGTATCAAATACAACTCCTTTACCAACCAGAACAACGGGCTTTTTGTTTTTTGCATTCTTCGGTTTATACTCCATGATAGTGAAAGTAGGCTCATCAACGCTTCCTTGATTCACACCTAATAAACCACCCATTTTCAAAGCTTGAATTTGCTTTTTGTTTAATACTTGCGTTTTGAATCCGGCTAGCTTTCCTGCTTGCTGCATTTCTTTAGCAAATTGCACAGCATTCAAATAAGAAACCGGTTCATTGATGAGTGTTCGTGCTAACTCTGTTCCCTCAACCACGCCCATAAGCTCGGAAAGGTCTTGACCATCACCTGTTTCATTTTGAACGAAAATAGATTCAAAGCTGTTTTGTTTTTCTTTCTTGTCTTTTCTATATTTTAAGAATTGGTAGTTGCTAAGAGCAGCTCCTTCAGCTATACAATACGCTATTTCATTGTTGGCTGTATGGTTCACAATGAGAAGTGTTTTCTTCTTCCATTTATTCACGGCTTGTTGAATTTCAACTCCCCATTTACGTGCAGCTTCTTTTCCTTTCGCGTTCCAATCTCCATCAGCGCATTGCACATAAATCAATTCTTGCGTTGAAGGAACCAAAACGAAATTTCGCTTTGCCAAAAATTCTGATTGAACATAGGTCATATTCTCTTTTGAAAGACCCATTTTCTTCACATCTTTTGCCGCTACTACGTGCAGAACAACATCTGCAGTTTTTGCTTTTTTCGATATAACTTTTGCCATAATGATTTGAATTAAAAAGCCGACTTCCGTCGGCCTTTTGTTATAATGTTTGTTTTACTTCTACTTCTTCGAATGCTTCTACCAAATCGCCCACTTTGATGTCGTTGAATTTATCAATGTTCAATCCACACTCGTAACCTTTCACCACTTCCTTCACATCGTCTTTGAAACGTTTCAATGAACCGAGGTTTCCAGTAAAGATGACAATTCCGTCACGGATGACGCGTACACGGTGGTTTCTGTGAATTTTTCCATCGAGCATGAAACATCCGGCAATGGTTCCCACCTTAGAAATTTTGAAGACATCACGAATCTCGGCAGTACCCGTAATTTGCTCTTCCAATTTCATAGACAGCATACCTTCCATAGCTTCTTTGATTTCTTCAATGGCCTTGTAGATAACCGAGTATAATTTGATCTGAATTTCTTCAGTCTCTGCAATCTTTCTCGCACTTGTGCTTGGACGCACTTGGAAACCAACAATGATGGCATCAGAGGCGCTAGCAAGCAACACGTCTGATTCAGAGATTTGACCAACACCTTTGTGAATGATAGAGACTTGAACTTTTTCTGTACTCAATTTCTGCAATGAATCTACCAATGCTTCTACCGAGCCATCCACGTCTCCCTTCACAATTAAGTTCAATTCTTTGAAGTCTCCCAATGCGATACGTCTTCCAATTTCCTCTATGGTCAAATGTTTCTTAGTACGAACACTTTGCTCGCGCTGTAATTGCTGACGCTTGGTTGCAATTTCTCTTGCTTCACGTTCATCTGCCAACACATTGAATCGGTCACCAGCGTTTGGCGCACCTTCAAAACCAAGTATTGATACCGGTGTTGCAGGACCCGCTTCATCTATTTTCGCTCCACGTTCATTGAACATGGCACGAACTCTTCCGCTGTACTGACCGGCAAGAATTGGATCACCAATACGCAAGGTACCAGCTTCAACCAATAGCGTTGCAACATAACCACGACCTTTATCTAATGAAGATTCAATGATGGTACCAACCGCACGTTTTTTCGGGTTGGCTTTCAAATCTAACATTTCTGCTTCCAACAACACCTTTTCTAAAAGCTTGTCGATATTCATCCCCTTCTTTGCAGCAATTTCTTGCGTTTGGAATTTCCCTCCCCATTCTTCAACAAGCACGTTCATTTGCGATAATTGTTCACGCAAACGTTCGGGATTAGCCTCTGGCTTATCCATTTTATTGAAAGCGAAAATCATTGGAACATTAGCCGCTTGAGCGTGTGAAATGGCTTCTTTTGTTTGAGGCATTACGCTGTCATCTGCAGCAATTACAATAATTGCTAAGTCAGTCACCTGAGCACCGCGTGCACGCATAGCAGTGAATGCTTCGTGACCGGGAGTATCTAAGAATGTAATTTTCTTACCGTTTGGAATGGTCACGCTATATGCACCAATGTGCTGGGTAATACCACCCGCTTCGCCAGCTAATACATTCGCTTTACGAATGAAGTCTAGCAAAGAAGTTTTACCATGGTCAACGTGACCCATAACAGTTACCACTGGTGGGCGAGATACCATGTCCTCTTCATTGTCAATCTCTTCAGTAATGCTATCTGAAATTTCAGCACTTACAAATTGAACAGTATAACCAAATTCTTCAACAACTATTGCAATGGTTTCTGCATCTAAGCGTTGATTAATAGAGGCAAAAATCCCCAACTGCATGCATGCTGCAATAATTTCTGTTGGATTACGATTCATCATCGTAGCCAACTCAGAAACTGTAACAAACTCTGTTAGTTTAAGAACAGTATTTTCCTCCATTGCTCGCATCATTTCTTGCTCATTTCTACGAGCCACTTGCGAACGTTTCTCTCTTCTATTCTTCGATGATTTCGACTTTCCACCTCCACCTAAACGAGCAAGAGTTTCACTCACTTGCTTTTGAATATCTGCTTCACTAACTTCAGTCTTTTGCGGAGTTGCTGGTCTGTTGTTATTGTTGTTATTTCCTTTTCTTCTGTCGGCTTCTTGTTGCTTAGTGATATCCACTTTCGCAATGCGCTTGCGCTTGCGCTTTTCTTTATTATCCGCCGCTTGTTGCTGAGCGGTAGGCTTTTTCTCGGCTGGTGTTGGTAAGTCTATTTTACCCATAACCTTAGGACCAGAAAGCTTTTCAACGTTTACACGAATCAGTTCTTTTTCTTCCGGTACTGGAGCAATTTCATCTACAGGTGCTGGGGCAATTGCATCCGGAGCAGAACTCTTTTTACTTACTTCGGGTTTCGACTCTTCTTCTTTCTTTTCCGTCTTCTTTCCTCGCTTGGGCTTTTCAAGAGATGCTAAATCTATCTTTCCTACTACTTTGACCTCAGAGACTTTATCTGCGGGCTTTTCCTCAATGGGTTGAACTTCTGGTTTTGGTTCAGATTCGGGTTCAGTAACTTTTTTCTTCGTTACTTTCTTCACAGGTTTTTCCTCTTCCTTCGGAACTTCGGCTTTAACAGGTTCAACCTTTGGCTCTGGTTTTGGTTTTGCAGGCGCCTCTTTGCGTTTGAATTGATCCAGGTCAATGTTCGACAATTCATCCTCTTCATCCTTTTTCTTCTTCGAATCTGTAATCGAAATTGATTCCCGAGATTCACGAAGTTTCGATGCGGCAGCCTGAACAACTTCTTTTGCCTTTTGGTCACCTGAAAATTCCGCTTCTAGGATGGCATACACATCACCTTCTATTTTGGCCATGGGGTTATCATCAATGACAACACCCTTCTTCTTCAAGAATTCAATGATGGTATCCTTACTAACATTCAAGTTAGTAGCTGCTTTTCCTAAGCGTTGTGGACCTTTTATTTCTGACATATATTTTTCCTTGTTGAATTTAACATTTACTGATAACCGAAGTTTGCTTACTTCCTTCTAGCTCACTTCTGTCAATAGCTGTTATTCGAACTCGGCTTTTAGAATGCTTAATACTTCGTCAATGGTTTCCTCTTCAAGATCTGTTCTTTCAACCAAATCATCACGAGAAATATCGAGAACTGAACGAGCAGTTTCACAACCAATGGCTTTCAACTCATCGATAATCCAGCTATCGATTTCATCGCCAAATTCTTCCAAGTCAACATCGTCAATATCCACATCGGTCTCCCTGTAGACATCAATTTCAAATCCACACAATCTACCGGCCAAACGAATGTTGTGACCACCTTTACCAATAGCAAGAGAAACTTGGTCTGGCTTCAAGAATACGTCGGCCTTCAAATTTTCTTTATCTAAATTCATACTTGAGATTTTAGCTGGCGCTAACGCTCTCGAGATGTATAAATTCTCATTTGTTGTGTAATGAATTACATCAATGTTTTCGTTACGCAATTCACGAACAATCCCGTGAATACGAGAGCCCTTCATTCCTACACATGCACCAACAGGATCAATACGATCATCATAACTCTCCACTGCAACTTTTGCACGCTCACCCGGTTCGCGAACAATTTTCTTAATTGTAATGAGACCATCAAAAACCTCTGGAACTTCTTGCTCAAACAATTTCTCTAAGAACTCTGGAGCCGTTCTAGAAAGAATAATTTGCGGATTGTTGTTACGCAGATCTACACGGTAAACTACAGCCTTAATGGTATCACCCTTTTTGTAAAAATCAGAAGGGATTTGCTGATCTTTTGGAAGAATCAACTCATTGTTCTCATCATCAAGAACCAAAATCTCTCTTTTCCATACTTGGTAAACTTCACCGGTAATAATTTCACCGATACGCTCTTTGTACTTCTGATAGATATGGTCTTTTTCAAGTTCCAAAATTCTGTTTTTCAGAATTTGGCCCATCGACATAATATTTCTTCTTCCGAAATCTTCAATTTTAATTTCTTCAATAAGCTCTTCACCAACCTCAAGATCATCAACAATCTTACGAGCCATACTCACTTCTATCTCCGCTACTTCGTCATCCAATTCACCGTCTGGAACTACTTTTCGCGTTCTCCATATTTCTAAGTCACCACGCTCAGCGTTAATGATAATATCAAATCCATCTTCAGCACCCCAACGTTTCAGAATCATTGTTCTGAACATATCAGCTAAAATGTTTGTGACGGTCTCCCGATCAATGTTTTTGAACTCTTTAAAGTCCGCAAACGAATCAATTAAATTTAATCCTTTCATACGTGCAAGGTTAGTTAAAACGAACGACTACTTTGGTTTCTTTTAAGTTATTAAATGGTATGTTTTGTTTCTTTTCTACCCACTGTTTGGTCTTTTTTCCTGGAACCGCCTCTTTCTCTTCATAGGTTATTTCAATTCCTTCTTCAGTAACAGCTACAAGCTCCCCTTCAAATTTCAATTGGTCATTGGTTTTCACCTTCACCGTTCTACCAATATTCTTGTAGAATTGTCTCCGAACCAGTAGCGGTTTTCCAACCCCGGGAGAAGAAACTTCCAAAGAAAAATCTTCTACCTCTCTGTCAAATGCAGATTCCACGTGGCGACTCACTTTTTTACACTCTTCCACGGTCAATCCCTGATCACCATCAAGCGCAATTTCAATGGCATTTCCCGGGCGCACCTTCACTTCTACAAGAAAAAGAGATGTTCCTTCTATCTTCTCCAAGACAAGCTTTTCTATTTGCTCAATTGTAATCATATCCAAAAAAAAGAGGGGCTTCATTCCCCTCTGCTTAATCGTTTTGAAAAATCGCTCTGCAAATATAGGCATTTTTCAACAAATCAAACAACTTTCTACCCAATCAAGGTTCTTTGGTGTTAGTAAATGAATTTTTCAAAGCAACATCTTGCCATTTACTTTGCAGAAAATACTTGAGTATGCATGTTTTGATTTTAGGTTCGGGAGGAAGAGAGCACGCCTTTGCGTGGAAAATAGCACAAAGTTCGCTCATTCAAAATTTGTTTGTAGCCCCTGGAAATGCAGGCACTGAGCAAGTAGCTACTAATGTTTCTCTTGACCCCAATGACTTCAAAGCGGTAAAAAAATTCGTTTTAGATAATCAAATAAACATGGTTGTAGTGGGCCCTGAAGACCCTTTAGTTCATGGTATAGTAGATTTTTTCAAATCGGACAAGCAACTTAACAATGTGGGCATTATTGGCCCAAATGCCCAGGCAGCACAACTAGAAGGTAGCAAAGATTTCGCGAAGCAATTCATGCTCAGACATGGCATTCCAACTGCGAAATATCAAAGTTTTCAAGCCAATCAATTGAAAGAAGGTCAAGCCTATCTAGAAACCTTAAAAGCACCATACGTGCTAAAAGCATCAGGCCTTGCTGCAGGAAAAGGTGTAGTTATTTTAGAAGACCTAGCGAAAGCCAAGAAAGAATTGAAAGCCATGCTAACCGATAATAAATTTGGTAATGCTGGAAACACAGTGGTCATTGAGGAGTTTTTAAAGGGTGTTGAATGTTCCGTTTTTATTCTGACTGACGGAAATAATTATAAAATTTTACCTGAAGCCAAAGACTATAAGCGCATTGGAGAAGGCGATACGGGTTTAAATACAGGGGGCATGGGTGCTGTTTCTCCGGTTCCATTTTGCACTCCAGAATTCATGGATAAAATAGAGACGCAAGTCATTATTCCAACCATGAAAGGCTTGAAAGCTGATCAGATTGACTATCAAGGATTCATATTTTTCGGACTCATCAAAGTTGGCAACGAGCCCTACGTCATTGAATACAATTGCCGTATGGGTGATCCAGAGACCGAAGTTGTTATTCCTCGAATTAAATCAGACTTACTTCATTTATTTGAAGGGGTCACTACAAGAACTCTAGGTGAGTGTGACATTAACATTGACATGAAATCAACTGCAACAGTTATGCTGGTATCAGAAGGTTACCCAGAAAACTATGATAAAGGGAAAGAAATGTCTGGTTTAACTGACGTACGTGAAAGTCTATTGTTTCATGCGGGCACGAAAAAATCTGGACAAAAAACGATTACCAATGGTGGACGCGTTATTGCTGCAACTTCATATGGTTCTAATATCTTTGACGCCCTCAATTATTCCTACGAAGCTGCTGAAACCATTCAATACAAAGGGAAGTATTTCAGAACAGATTTAGGATTGGATTTGAAAAAATTCTTCAAGGAGAAATAACTCATTTGTCTTGAAACAAATAGTTGAGTGGAAGTGTGTAGCAATCAGAAGCTATACCCTTCACATAAACATCAATTACATTCAATTTCATTGCGGTATTCGAACCTAAAAAGCCTGTGATATCGGATAATTCAATTGCATCAGTGTATTGCTTCATGATTCCAATTGACAAAGGCAAGAATGACCAATGCCAATCCTCTTCACTATAACCAGTTCTTCCATTCAAGGCTTTGTCATTATACGTTTTGCAAAAACCAAACCTACCGGCATTCAACTCTAACCACTCCAATTCTTTTTTACCTTTTCCAGATTGAAAGTAAGCCGGATCAACCGAGTTGATGTCTAAATCCGTTCCCCAATGGTGACGTGACGTACCCGGCATACTGCTGAATTTCAAAATATCTAAGGCTGTCTCCTCGTCAGATTTGAAATTTCCTCTTCGGGCATTCCATTTTCGTTCCCAAATGCCTTTTTGCATTTGAAAATTTCTGCCCGCTGATACAATTTTTAATGAAACGCCATCCTTTTTCGCAGCATCAGACATGTTAACGAAAGCTTGGTAGGTAGGTTCTAACAAATACATAGCCGTCCCTACTTTTCCTGAATAAGCATCAGATATTTTCACAAAACGCCTATCATTCTCGTAGCTTATTTTCCCCAATAAAAAATCTTTTTCATAGATGGTAATGAAATAATTCTGTGCAACACATGTCATCTGAGTCAAAAAAAATACTCCAAGAAAAAAAAAGGTCTTCATCATGAAGTAAATGTAACACAGCAAATTCAATTTACCTTTGAATCATGAAGTTATTCCATTTTGAAGATTGGGTGAAAGCAGCCATAGCCGAAGATATCGGATCGGGCGATGTTACTTCACTTGCAACCATACCTGAACATGCACACGGATCAGCTAAACTATTAGTCAAAGAAAATGGCATCATTGCGGGAGTTGAAGAGGCAAAGCGCATCATTCAATTTTATGATTCAAACTTACAATTCAATTCCATATTAAATGACGGAAGCGTAGTTCATTCGGGAGATATAGCCTTTACTCTTCACGGAAACAGTCGCAGTATAACCAGTATAGAAAGATTGGTATTGAATGTTATGCAGCGCATGAGTGGAATTGCAACGAAAACAAATGCGTTAACTCAAAAAATTGCCCATACATCGTGTAAAATTTTGGACACACGCAAAACAACTCCCAATTTCCGATACTTCGAAAAAGAAGCGGTTCGCATTGGAGGAGGAGTGAATCACAGATATGCTCTTTATGATATGATTTTGGTGAAAGACAATCATGTTGATTTTTGTGGAGACATGCGTTCAACCATTGAACAAATACGATTACATTTATTGGAAAACAACCTTCAAATTCCGGTTGAGATTGAAGCTCGATCGCTTGAAGATGTTCAACTTATTCTCGATTCTAACATAGCTTTCCGCGTTTTGCTAGACAACTTTACGGTGAATCAGATTCAAGAGGCGGTTAAACTTGTGGGTGGTCAAATTCAAACAGAAGCTTCTGGTGGAATTAACGAATCGAATTTTGTGGCCTATGCAGAAACAGGAGTTGACTTCATTAGTATGGGCGCATTAACACATCAGATTAAAAGTCTTGATTTAAGTCTAAAAGCCTATCATGAAAAATAATTTCATCAAAAAGCTAAAATCTGTAAAACAAGCTATTCAAAACAAACTTGAAAAAATTATTGTACCCGGATTTGCGGGAATGAACCTCTATATGATCGTTCGTTTTTTATGGTTTGGGTTCACAAATGTTTCCACGAATATGCGTGCCTCCGGTATTTCATTTCGTATTTTCCTTGCATTCTTTCCGAGTATCATCACCTTATTTTCACTTATCCCCTTTATACCCGTAGAACATTTTCAACAAGATGTGTTTGAATCGCTTCAACGCATCTTACCCGGTCAAACATTTTCTTTTATAGAATCAGCCCTTTATGACTTGCTCAACAAGAAACAATCAACACTTTTATCCATTGGTTTTTTATTGATGATATACTACTCATCTGCAAGTCTCAATGCAATAATGCAGGCCTTTCACGCAAGTCAACACATTGAAGAATCACCTCACCCATTTATCATTCGCATCATTTCTGTCGCGCTCATGTTTGTTCTTGGCTTATTTCTCATTGTATCCATCGCTTTTCAATCCATAGGCGAAGAGACCATTCAAAATTTATATACATCGGGTTACATTTCTACAGACATAAATTTTTACGCTCTTCGGTTTTTCCAATGGCTCTTTTCCATCTTAGTGATCTACACCATCATTAGTTTGCTCTACAACGCAGGCTTCAGTGTTCGTTGGAGAAAAAAATGGAAGTTTTGGAACACCGGATCCATTTTCACTACACTCGTCTTTCTATTAAGTTCATTCGGTTTCAGTCTCTTTCTTGACCACTTCGCACAGTATGATAAGTTATATGGCTCATTGGGAACACTGATGATTATTCTCATTTGGATGAATGTAAACATGGTTATTTTGTTGGTAGGATTCGACTTGAACGTCTTAATTCGCAAGACAAGTATGCGCAAACAATTGATACAGCAAAGCATTTAACCATGAGCATACATTTCGTTTTCATCCACGGATTTCTTGGCAACGCAAACATGTGGAATGAAATCATTCAATCGGAATTTCAAAATCAAAAAACTTCGCAACCTCTAATCGCGGGACACGGGAATGATCAACTTATTGAATTACCAACGATACATGAGTTTGCAAAAGACATTTTGAACCAAATTGAAATTCTTCCAGATGAAAAATTAGTTTGGGTAGGACACAGCATGGGAGGATATGTTGCGCTTGAACTTGGTAAAATGTTGCCCGAAATTACCGCCGGAATTGTACTTTTTCATTCAACAGCCAACGCCGATACAACACTAAAAAAACAAGATCGACTGCGAGCTATTGAAGCAGCCAAAGAACACAAAGCACTGTATGCTTCGAACCTCATAGATGGACTTTTTCACAAACCAGACAATCATAGAAAAGAGATTGAAAAACAATTGCATTTTATTCAAAATATATCTACTCAAACAACCATCAATTGCCTAGAAGCCATGAGGCAACGTGAAGATTCATTTGATTTCCTAAACCATACGCAATTGCCCCTTTTCTATTTTGCAGGAACCCATGATAAGGTATTGCCACTCGACCGAATGCAAAAAGAATGGGAACAACTTCCACATGCAAAATCGGTTATTGCTTTTCAATCCGGACACATGGGGCACATTGAAAAACCCATGATGGCACACGATTTTTTTAATCAAATCGTTAACACATTTTCTTCGTAAATTCATTACAACGAACCAGTACACCTTTGCACCATGTGTGGACGATATGCCATTGTTTCAAAAATAGAAGAAATTCAACGCACGTTTCGTGTTGAACTCGGAGCAGGTACAACTCCTATTCGCTCTGCCAATATTGGTGCAGGAAAAAAAGGACTTATCATAACACAAGCGAAACGCTCTGAGATCATCAACTCCACTTTTGGATTCACCCCGGCTTGGGCCGACAAACAGAAATATGTTATCAATGCACGTGCTGAAGGCGACCACAATCAAGAAAACAATTGGAGATATACAGGAGGCAAAGGAATCATTGAAAAGCCCTTCTTCAGACAATCCATCCGAAGCAAACGCTGTGTAGTTATTGCAGATGCATTTTTTGAAGGTTCAACTTCTCAAGGGCTATCCAAGCCGTATTGCGTTTTTCCCACCCATGGTCAAATACCCATGGCATTTGCTGGCGTTTACGATGAATGGATGAATCCACAAACACATGAGAAAACCCACTCCTTTGCCATCATAACATCTGCTGCACCACCGGGTGTTTTAGAGCATATTGGGCATCCCAGATGTCCTGTAATTATTTCAACAGAGGAGATTGACGCCTGGTTGAGTGAATCGTCTTCGCTCTCCGAGATTACGGCTATGCTGCATCCCAACACAACCTTCTCACTGAATGCCTACGCCGTATCACCCGCAATCAAATCACCACAAGCAGACGGAAGTGATTTACTCAAACCTCTAGACGAACCACTTTTACCTTTTACAACCTACCAATTGCATCAGCATGTTGAACTTTTTGGCATGGGTGAATCACGAGCAAAAACAAGACGGAACAACGATCAAACAAGATTATTTGATGACTTGTGATTATCAACTGCCATTCATATTACAGCCTCAGATATGGCACAATGCCACTTCATGAGTGCATAGATTTTGCAGAACAGAATGGTCATTCGGTATTGGGAATAACCGAAATAAATGCAACAACAACGCTGCATGACTTTTTAAGAATTACTCAAAAAAAATCAAATCTCACTCCCGTTTGGGGTGTCGATTTTCGAAACGGAGCAACATGTCTCTACGTAGTTTACACGAATTGCTTTGCCGGTGTAGAGGAAATTTCCAATTTCCTTTCAACGCATCTGCATGAAAAAAAACAATTCCCAGAGCAAGCACCCGAATTTGAAAAATGTTGGGTTGTATACCCCTTCAAACAAATTAAACTTAAATCTTTTTCACTTCAAACAAATGAATTCATTGGTGTTCAAGCGGAAGACTTGCCCATCTTCGAACGATCACCTTGGAGCAATGAGCGAAAAAAAGCTATAGCCTGGCAGACCTGCACCTTCCGAAACCAAAGACACATGAACATGCATCAACTCTTACGATGCATTGAACAAAACTGTTTGCTCACTAAACTTAATTCAGAAGATCAAGGTTCTTCTTCCGACATCTTTGTCTCAGCGGAAGAATTCTACAGCAAATTCTTAAACGCCCCCGATCTACTCGACCAACTTCAAGTATTTATTCAAAATACCCGATGGACCGAATTTCATTCGTTATCACAACCCAGAAATTTACAAGTCTATACCTCATCAGAAGCAGAAGACGCACTTTTACTTCGACAATTGGCACTGGAAGGAATTGAATACCGCTATGGCAATTCAACTACCATTCAAGAAATGGTTCTTCCGCGTTTGGAAAAAGAATTGGCTATTATTGAAGAAAAAAAATTCTTATCCTATTTTTTAATCAACTGGGACATTACGCAATATGCGAGAAACAAAGGTTATTATTATGTGGGAAGGGGAAGCGGAGCGAATAGCCTTGTCGCATTTCTACTTCGTATTGCAGATGTGGATCCCATTGAATTGGATTTATACTTTGAACGATTCATTAATTTATACCGACAAAACCCACCCGATTTTGACATTGATTTTTCATGGACAGACAGGGAAGACATAACACAATATATTTTTCACAGGTTCCCCCATGTTGCTCTGCTTGGTGCATACAACACCTTTCAATACAAGGCCATCGTTAGAGAACTTGGAAAAGTTTTCGGACTACCCAAAGACGAAATTGACTTTTTATGCGATGGAAAATTCAATCCGAACAACCTCGATAAAAACCAACTTCATGTTTTAAAATACGCCTCACTACTTCAAGATTTCCCGAATAGTTTGGCTATTCATTCAGCAGGCATACTCATTGCCAATGAACCCATTCATAGAACAGGAGCTACGTTCCTTCCCCCCAAAGGTTTTCCAACTGTTCAATTTGACATGGTAGTTGCCGAAGATATTGGCCTACACAAATTCGATATCTTATCACAACGTGGATTGGCTAAAATAAAAGAGGCTACAGAACTGGTACTTCAGCAACATGGCATAGCCTTAGACTTACATCAAATTCGCGAATTTAAAAACGATCCGAACATCAAAGCTTTGCTCTCATCTGCTCAAGCCATTGGATGTTTTTATGTTGAATCGCCTGCCATGCGTATGCTCATGACCAAACTTCAGGTAGACAC
Source organism: uncultured Chryseobacterium sp. (assembly GCA_964430305.1). Classification (GTDB taxonomy): domain Bacteria; phylum Bacteroidota; class Bacteroidia; order Flavobacteriales_D; family Sanyastnellaceae; genus CAIZGX01. The sequence goes on along the minus strand of CAYSEX010000015.1, from coordinate 24,033 downwards.
CTACTTGGGATTGGTAGCAGCCAGCTCGGTCATTCGACCAGGTGTGAGTAGCAGCGGTATGATGAAAGAATATATTCTTCGTCATCGAAATCCTGAAATGCGAAAAAATGCGCATACCCAACTTTTGGAAATCATGCCTGAAACCTACGGTGTCATGGTTTACCAAGAAGATGTGATTAAAGTGGCGCATCATTTCGGCGGATTATCTCTTGCGGAAGCCGATGTATTAAGAAGAGGAATGAGTGGCAAGTTTCGTGGAAGAGAAGAATTCGAACATGCTAAAAATGCGTTTTTTCAGAATGCGATTCAAAAAGGAAATGCAATAGAAGATGTACAAGAAATATGGAGACAAATAGAAAGCTTTGCCGGGTACGCCTTTGCTAAAGGACACAGTGCCAGCTATGCGGTGGAAAGTTTTCAGAGCCTCTTCTTAAAGGCCTACTATCCATTGGAGTACATGACCGCAACGATTAATCATTTTGGTGGATTTTACGATACTGAAATTTATTTATTAGAGGCAAAAAGGCATGGAGCAGCCATTGAACCTCCGTGCATTTTTCAAAGTCAAGTACATTCCATTCTTGTAGAAAAAACAATTCTGCTTGGCTTTTCTCTTATCAAAGGACTTGAATCCAACACCATTCAGAAAACGATTGCCTTCAATAAAATTGACGTGTGCATGAGCGTTTCTCATTTTATGCATGAAACCGGAATTTCTGTTGAACAAATAACACTATTGATTCGCTGTGGGTGTTTCAGAAAATTAGAAAAATCAAAAAAACAATTGCTTTGGGAAGCTCATTTCCACGGAAATAAAAAGAAGAGTCAACCCACCCCATCGCTTTTCCTTCCTGAAGAAAAAAACTTAAATCTACCGCTGTTAGAAGACAATTGGGTTGAAGATGCTTACGACCAAATGGAATTGTTCGAGTTTCCTCTCATCAATCCGTTTGACCTCATTGATCACTTTCCTGTAGTTCCTGTAAGCCAAACACTTCAAAACCTCGTGGGCAAATCTGTTCATGTTCTTGGCTATTTGGTCAACACCAAACGAACCAAAACTCAGACCGGTGAATTGATGCTATTCGGTACTTTTTTCGATTGTCACTGGCATTTTTTCGACACGGTTCATTTTCCAAATACGTTGTCACATGCACAATTCAGAGGACGCGGGGTCTATAAAATAGAGGGAATGGTCTCAGAAGAGTTTGGGGCATTTACCATTGAAGCCAAGTCTGCAGAAAAAATTCCGTACAAAAAAGACCCGCGATACGCAGATCGAAAATAGGTTTGTCAACGGGTTGTTATGAATAACTCAAACAAGAAGAACAAGACCTTACACAATTTCAAAAGAAATTTGAGCGTTAGAAAAACCTAAATCGCAAGACATGCATTCTTACTTCTTTTTATTGGATGGCGCCAACGCAGCTACAGCTGGTGCCGAAGCAGCAGCAAAAACTGGAACCGTTGATATCGCTGATCTCGTTTTTAAAGGTTGGTATATCTATATCCCCCTTTTGTTAATGAGTCTTATAACTGTTTACATTTTCGTAGAACGCTGGTTAACCCTTTCCAAGGCCAGCAAAGAAGACAGTTCATTCATGTCGAACATTAAACAATACATTAATCAAGGGAAAATAGATTCTGCGAAAAACCTTTGTGTTACCAATAACACACCGGTTGCTCGTATGATTGGTAAAGGAATTGGTCGAATAGGCAAGCCTTTGGAAGACATCAAAGGAGCCATTGAAAATTCAGGGAAGTTAGAAATTGCCAGCCTTGAAAAAAACACACCCATTCTTGCAATCATCTCATCCATTGCACCCATGTTCGGATTCTTAGGAACGGTCATTGGCGTAATCACCATCTTCCATGACATCTCCATGAGTCCAGAAGCTGCTGAAGGTAAAATTCCAATTGACTCGGTATCTGCAGGTCTTTATGTAAAAATGATCTCATCAGCGGCAGGGCTTGTTGTTGGTATGCTTGCCTATGTTGCATACAATACTTTAACTACGCGAATTGGTCGCGTAGTGAATAGCATGGAAGTGCATGCCGTAGAATTTGTAGATATCTTAGACGAACCCGTTCACTAAAATCCGTTCCCATGAACTTCGGAAAAAAACATAAAGTGCATATTGAGTCGGGAATGTCAACGCTTTCCGATATCATCTTCATGCTTCTTATCTTCTTCATCATAGCCAGTGCAAGTGCTGTTCAAAATTTATCGGCTGAGATTGAGAAACCAAGTGCCGCAACGGGGAAAGAAAATCCTGCTAAAATTTCTGTTGCCATTACAAAGGATTTAGCATACACCCTCAACAATAATGCGACCACCAAAGAAGCTATTGTTGCACAACTAGAACAAGAACTTGCATCAAGTACTGATAAGCGTGTCATTCTATTGGTTGACAGAAATGTACCCACAGGAGAAACAATTGAACTTTTTTCAGCCATTCAAAACATTGGCGGAACTCCATTCATTGCAACAGAAAAAGCGAAATGACCAAAGACGAAAAAAATAACAAACTCATTGGCGGTGGCGTAAGTATAGCGCTTCACACGCTTGTGGTGTTTCTTTTTATTCTACTCGCCGCTGCTAAAATTCAACCTGAAGTGAAAGAAGAAGGTGGCGGTGGAGGTGGCGGAAACCCTGTGGGAGAAGGCGAAGGAGCCTCACCCGGAGAACCCGCCATGGCCATGATGGAAGTTGAATTTCAATTTTCTGATGTTCCAGAAATGATGCTGAGTTCAGATATTTCTGCACCCACACTTTCTGCTGTTGAGAAAAAACAAAATCCAACAAACAACCCTACAAACCCCAACAATCCAACGCAGACACAAACTTCAGACCCTGTTGATCCAAGAGATGACATCTTCAACGCGCTCAACGGTGGCGGCGGACAAGATGACACCCATGGAGGCGGTAAGGGTGGAAAAGGAGGGGGAAATGACGGTGGCGATGGAAAAGGAAACGGAAAAGGCTTCGGAGATTTTGCTGGTAACGGGAATGGTTTGGGTAATGGATCGTGGAAACTTGAGGGGCGAGACATTAAAAACAAACCTAGTACAGGAAAGAAACCCACATCATCGGGTAAAGTGGTGCTTTCAATTACAGTAGATCAAAATGGTCGAGTAACGAAAGCGACAGTAAAAAGTACCACCTTGCGCTCAGATCATGAATTCAACCAGAACTTGGCCATAGAAGCTGCAAAGAATGCCACTTTCACCGCTAGTCCGAATGCTACCCCAGTAGTAGGAGAAATTGTCATCTACTTGTCTGTGAAATAAACATGACCTACACTGAAGCTGTTCAGTATTTATTCGAACAACTGCCCATGTTTCACAGAATTGGAGCAGCTGCATACAAACCCGATATTGGAAATATTCTTCAGTTGTGCAACCAACTTGGCAATCCCCATCTCAAATTTAAAAGTGTTCATGTTGCCGGCACCAATGGTAAAGGATCCACCTCAAGTCTTATCGCTTCCGCCCTCATGGAGCAAGGCTTAAAGGTTGGCCTTTTCACTTCACCCCACTTGCTCGATTTTCGTGAGCGAATGAGAATCAATGGAAAAAAAATAAGTGAGTCTTTTGTAACTCATTTCGTTCTCGAAAACAAAGCCACTTGGGAACAAATTCAACCCTCATTCTTTGAAATAACAACAGCCATGGCCTTCTCTTTTTTCGCACGTGAGGAAGTAGATATTGCTGTTATTGAAGTAGGTATGGGAGGAAGACTAGATAGTACCAATATCATTCATCCAGAGCTCACCGTGATCACTTCTATTGGAAAAGATCACATGCAATTTCTCGGTGACACCATTGAAAAAATTGCCTTTGAAAAAGCAGGTATTATTAAAAAAAACACTCCCGTAATTCTTGGAAATATTGAGTATAGCGCAACGCAGGTCATTGAGCAAATTGCTTTGTCTAAAAATGCCCAAGTCATATACGCAAAAAATATCCAAGCCCCTGCAAGCGCGCTTCATGGTAACTATCAAATTGAAAATGAAAGAACCGCGTTTGCAGCCTTAACAGAATTGCAACAACTGGGTTGGCAATTAAATGCTGAATCCATTCGCTTGGGTTTTGAGAATGTCATTCGAAATACCAAATTAAGAGGCCGATGGGAGATCATTAACCAATCTCCATTGACCATTGCGGAAGTTGCACACAACGAAGATGGCATTCGCTATCTATGCGAAAAACTCAATTCATATAACAACACAAATATTCACGTTGTGTTGGGAATGGTAGCAGACAAAGATCACCAAGAAGTCTTATCCTTATTCCCAAAAAAGGCCAACTACTATTTTTGTCATGCTAATATTCCTCGCGCACTTCCCGCCGAAGAATTACAATTGAAAGCGGCAGCCGTTGGACTAACAGGAGAAACGTATCATTCCGTAGAACTCGCATTGAATGCAGCCAAGAAACTTGCTCTCACCGAAGATTTAATTGTGGTTACAGGAAGTATATTCACCGTTGCAGAGATACTTCCTTCGGAAGATTAATCGGAAAAATGACTTTGAATTTTCTTTAATCCTGGTCGCATGAGCGGAGAGTTTCCGAATTGCTCATTAAAAATTTCTTCCGTCATTTCCAACCAATCTTGTTTCGTTGTAGTTCGAAGCGAATCCTTTAAATCGAATCGAGACTCAGAATTCGGTTTAGAAAATTTATTCCAAGGACATACGTCTTGACACACATCACAGCCGAATATCCAGTCATCCAATTTCGACTTCCATTCTTCTGGAACTGCACTTTTTAATTCAATTGTAAAATAAGAGATACACTTACTTCCATCTACTATATGATCGGCAACAATTGCTTGGGTTGGACAAGCATCTATGCAAGCCGTGCATGTACCGCAGTGATCAGAAACCATTGTATCCGGAACGAGTTCTAAATCAAGTATGAGCTCCGCTAAAAAAAAGAATGAACCGGAACCTTTGGTAATGACATTGGCATTTTTTCCAATCCAACCTAACCCACTTTTCACAGCCCAAGCCTTTTCAAGAACCGGTGCACTATCTACAAATACACGTCCGTGTACATCGCCAATCTCTTCACGAATTCGTTCTACAAATTCAAATAATTTCTCTTTAATGACCAAGTGATAATCTTCACCCCAAGCATATTTTGAAATCTTATGTGATTGTGAATGACCTGTCTCTTTTGGGAAATAATTATAAGCTAGTGAAACCACTGACTTCGATCCAGGAACCAATAGACGTGGGTCCAATCGCTTATCAAAATGATTTTCCATGTATTGCATTTCGCCGTGCGCCTGACTTTTCAGCCAATTCTCTAAACGTAATGCTTCAGACTCAAGAAAAGCCGATTCTGAAATTCTGCAGCTCATGAACCCAAGGTCCCTGGCAATGGATTTAACTATTTCGGTATGACGCTGCAATGCCAACATTAAAACAACTCACCTGGTTTGGTTCGAAGCTTCCCAAGATGTTTATAGGCCATATCAGTAAGCTGTCTACCACGAGGCGTTCGAATAATAAATCCTTCTTGAATTAAATAGGGTTCATATACCTCTTCAATGGTACCTGAATCCTCTCCAACTGCAGTGGCCAATGTATTCAATCCAACCGGCCCCCCGTTGAATTTATTCATTAGGGTATTCAATAATTTCGTGTCCATTTCATCTAAACCTAAGGCATCTACATTCAAGGCATTCAATGCCAATTGCGCAATCTCTATATTAATGGTGCCATCTCCTTTGATTTGCGCAAAATCCCTAACTCTCCTCAGCAATGCATTTGCTATACGCGGTGTACCTCTACTTCTTCGAGCTATTTCATAAGAAGCATCCTCTGTAATAGGCATTTTCAAAATCGCCGAACTGCGTTCCACAATATCTGTTAAGGTTCGTGAATCATAATAACTTAGTCTTGCATTGATTCCAAATCTTGCTCGCAAAGGAGCGGTCAAAAGTCCACTTCTTGTTGTTGCGCCAACAAGTGTAAATGGATTCAAAGTCAATTGAACCGAACGTGCATTCGGTCCAGAATCAATTACCAAGTCAATACAAAAATCCTCCATTGCACTATATAGATACTCCTCCACTACTGGACTTAACCGATGAATTTCGTCTATGAACAAAACGTCATTGGGCTCTAGATTGGTTAACAGTCCGGCCAAATCTGCGGGTTTATCCAATACGGGTCCAGAGGTAGTTTTAATGTTGACTCCCATTTCCAAGGAAACGATATAAGCCAAGGTAGTTTTACCTAGACCGGGAGGACCATGCAACAAAACATGATCTAACGCCTCACCGCGCATTTTTGCTGCTTGAACGAAAATCTGAAGATTATCTAAAACCTGGCGTTGGCCTGTAAAATCATCAAATGACTTCGGTCTTAGTACCCTTTCTAAGTCCTTATCTGTTGACCCTTCGGCTTCGTTGCGAATATCAAAATCTTCTGACATGCTGTAAAGATAGGTTAACGATTTGAAAGCTTATTCCAAAGTTGCCACCAACCTTCTGGAACAAATCCCACGGTCAATAAAAAATTAGGAGAAACTATACGCTCTTGAATTTGTGAATTGCTCTTAAGCATAAATCTATATCCCAATCCGGCTCCTACTTGAACCAAGTTCGCAACATTATAATTAAACCTCAAAGCTGGTTCATAAACCACCACATTATTCTGAAATACAACCCTCCGTGTATCTGTCAAATCTCTGAATTGATAATAGCTTTTACCCGTACCTAAAAATATAGGTAAGGTACCACTCCATCTCCCTTGCTTAAAAAATTTCACCTCTGTATATATTCCACCATACCGAAGTTCATATTGCATGCGGTACTTGTTCTGTTCCCATTCTTGATCGAAATAAACTCCATTCGATAACCAGTTATATGCAATACCCAATTCCAATCGTTTTCCGAACAAAGCACCTAACTTCAACGATTGCACATTCAATGATTTACCATAGACATACGTAGCCCATGTGTCCCAATGCCAATTGGGTTGAGCGTGCTCGCGAAATACGCCCTTCAAAGAGTCCGATAATTGAACAGGTTGGGCATGGGTTGAAATGTGAATGAGCACAAAAAATACGAACACAAAAAAAATCCGCTTCGCTGAACGAAACGGATTTTTATGTTTATTGATAATTAAGATCAATGTGCGTGTTCTCCCGGTTTTAGTGGAACCACTTGAGGAACATAATCTTCCTCGTGATCCGGGTTCGAATAGTCATAGGCCCATCTGTGAACTTCAGGTAATGCACCAGGCCAGTTTCCATGTATGTGTTGAACTGGAGTAGTCCATTCCAATGTATTGCTGTGCCATGGATTCTGTGAAGCCTTTTGACCATAGAACATACTATGGAAGAAGTTAATCAAGAATAGAATTTGAGCAGCTCCACCAACAATTGCGAATGTGGAAATAACCGGATTCAAATCCTGCACCCAATCTAAAAATTCAAATTCAGAATAGGCATAATAACGTCTCGGAGAACCAGCCATACCTACAAAGTGCATGGGGAAGAATACTCCAAATCCACAAACCAGTGTCAACCAGAAGTGAGCATATCCCAATTTGTTATTCATCATTCGTCCAAACATTTTCGGGAACCAATGGTAAATACCACCCAACATTCCGAAAATAGCTGACATACCCATTACAATGTGGAAGTGAGCAACTACAAAGTAAGTGTCGTGCACGTTAACATCTAATGCAGAGTCTGCAAGGATAATTCCCGTTAATCCACCCGTTACGAAAGTGCTCACCAAACCTACGCTGAACAACATAGCAGGAGTGAAACGAATGTTACCTTTCCACATGGTTGTTATGTAGTTGAAGGCCTTTACTGCTGAAGGAATAGCAATCAACAACGTTGTAAATACGAATACCGATCCTAAGAATGGATTCATACCCGTTACGTACATGTGGTGACCCCATACAATGAATGACAAGAAACCAATGGCCAGAATGGAACCAATCATAGCTTTGTAACCAAAGATTGGCTTTCTTGAATTGGTTGAAATAATTTCAGACGAAATACCCAAAGCTGGCAATAATACAATGTATACTTCAGGGTGACCTAAGAACCAGAACAAGTGTTGGAATAAAATTGGAGAACCTCCAGTCACATCCAATGCCTCTCCGCCAATATAGATATCTGAAAGGTAAAACGCAGTTCCTGCCATTCTATCCATCAACAAAAGAACTACGGCCGACACTAAAACAGGGAAAGACAAAATACCTAAAATAGCTGTTACCAAAAGAGCCCAAATGGTCAATGGCATTCTGGTCATTTTCATTCCTTTTGTTCTGAGGTTGATAATCGTCACAACATAATTCAAACCACCTATTAAAGACGACGCAACGAAAAGTACCATGGAAATTAACCACAAGGTCATACCCATTCCAGAACCTGGCATTGCCTGAGGTAACACCGATAGAGGAGGGTAAATCGTCCATCCACCTGAAGCCGCACCTCCTTCTACAAAAAGTGAAGCTACCATGATGATGCTTGAAATAAGGAAAAACCAATAGGATAGCATATTCAAGAAGCCAGACGCCATATCTCTTGCTCCAATTTGCAATGGAATAAGCAGGTTAGCAAAAGTTCCAGATAGACCACCTGTCAATACGAAGAAGACCATGATTGTACCGTGGATGGTAACCAAAGCCAAATAAGCATTTTTATCCAAAATACCGTCTGGTGCCCACTTGTCTCCTAAAAACGCATTCAAAATATCAAACTTCTCTCCTGGCCATCCCAACTGTAAGCGGAAGAAGATAGATAGCATAACCGCTATAACACCCATGAAGATGGCAGTTACCAAGAACTGCTTAGATATCATTTTATGGTCTTGTGAAAAGATATACTTCGAAATGAAGCTCTCTTTGTGGTGATGACCGTGATCGTGTGCGTGTCCTGTTGATTCCATTTTTATCAATTTTTTTTTACCTAATGATTAAGGTTTCATTGCTGTTGTTACCGTGTCTTTCTTTTCTGATTCTGCGTCAGCAGTCTCCGATTTCTCTTCCGTTTCAGGAGCTTTTACCACTTTTTGAGCAGCTAACCATGCATTGTATTCTTCTTCTGTTTCAACTACAATTTTCATTTGCATGTTAAAGTGTGCTGCTCCACAAACTTTATTACAAAGCAAGATGTAATCAAAATTTGAATCTCCCAATTTGTTTCTCATCTCAGCCGTTGTAATAGTTGGCTTCATTTTGAAACGAGTAGGTGTTCCGGGAACTGTATTCATTTGAGCTCTGAAGTGAGGCATATAAGCCGAGTGTATTACATCTTGAGAACGGAAGATGAATTCTACTTCTTTATTCACAGGAATGTGCATTTCGCCTTTAACCACCTTATCATCAAATCCGGTTTCCCAAGTACTAAGTCCATTGACCTCAGTTTCATCCAAATCCATGATACGTTGCTTATGTCGTTTCAATCTATAAACGCGATCTTCGAGTGACTTCACATAGCTTTCTGGAAGTAAGTGATCTGATTCGTTTGCTTTGATTTGAGATTCCAAGTTTTCAATATCCGCTTCAATTTCTTCTAACTTTTCACGGATACCCTCTGCTGAAATCAGACCAAGAGGATTTGAACTACTAATTAAATTGAAAGAAGAAGCTCCGAATGTTTTGTCATCTCCAGAATATCTAACTGTCCAGTCAAATTGTCTTGAGTAAACTTCAATTTGAATAGCGTCAGCTGAAGCAGGTCCTGTAATCGCATTCCAAGTAATTAAACCGTACACAATGATGAAAGCCAAGGTCACACCGGGAACCAAGGTCCAAAGCATCTCCAAGCGATTATCATGTGCAAAGAACTTTGCTTTGTTACCTTTCTTATACTGATATTTCCAAGCAAAGTAGAACAAGAAAAAGTTTACAATAAAGAATACCACAGTAATTAATGCAATGTTCACCAACATAAGTTGATCCATAGCCACACCATGCTCTGAAGCTGATTCAGGTAAATAGTTTCCGTACTTGATATATAAGTAGATCGTTGCACAGAAGAAAACGAACATCCAAACCAACCAAAGGCTTGCATTCATTTTATTATCTGCCGCAGGAATATCTTCTTCCTTATTCTTGCGTAAGGAACGACTCATTTCGTAAACCTTGGTCAACTGCGCTATGGCAATAATCGCAAGAACGACAATTAAGATGATTAAAAGTTTCATACTCGTATTGTTTGCTTTCTCTACTTACAAATTATATGTGATGGTTAATACTTTCATCCAAGAATGGGTGTTTCGCTGGAACGAGTCTTGCCTTACTAAGTGCAGTCAATACTACGCGAATAAATAATCCAAGAAATCCAATGAACATTCCAATTTCAAACCACCAAGTAAACGATACATGGTGTCCCTCACCGAATCCCCACATCAAATGACCGTGAATTGTTCCTGGTATCACAGCCAAATATAAATCGGCAAAATGTGAACAAAGTATGATAATACCCACTCTCCACAAAAACTTCGTGTTTCTCTTTGCATCACGTGCAATTAACGTGTAAAATGGAACAGCGAAATTCACAAAGAAAATCCCCCACATTGCGCCCATGTAATGATCATAACGCGTTTTGAAATATGTAATTTCTTCAGGAATATCTGAGTACCAAATCAACATGTATTGGCAAAACCACAAATAACTCCACAACATAGAAATAGCGAACATCCACTTACCCATGTCATGAATGTGAGACTCATTGATGTGAGCGTAATATCCTTTTCTTCTCAACCAGATCAACAACAATGTTCCAAGAATCATTGCAGAAACCCACATGCCAGAGAAGATGTACCAACCATACATGGTAGAATACCAGTGTGTATCAATACTCATCAACCAATCCCAAGCAAGTGTAGAACTGAATACAGCAAAGAAAACCAAGAACAACGCTCCTCTTCTGTACATTCTAAAGTGAATTTCGGTTCCTCCAATTTCATCTTCTTTCAAAGACCACTTGCGGAAATATTTAGCAAACCAAACAAATGTGATTGCATAAACCGCAAAACGTAACCAAAAGAACCAAGGACTTAAAAACGGACGTTTTCCAGCTATAATAGAATCATAATCCGGATTCGGAGTTCCATCAGCCAAAAATTCATTGTACAAATTCGAATCCATCCAATGGTACAAATGGTGTCCGTGGAATTGTCCTACAAGTAAAACAATAAAAATAACACCCAAACCATATGGAACGTAGGCAAATAAAGCTTCAAAGAGTCTTTTCAATTGCGATGACCACGCTACTTCAGCTGCATACTGCAACGCATAGAAAAATAGAGCCGCTATTGAAGCCCCGAAAAAGAAGAATCCACAAATGAGCAACATAGCCCACCAATATTGATGGTGGTCTGTCTTGTCAGCTGCCCATCCTAACCCAGCAGAAACCAAACCGATTCCCATCATGGCCATCGTCCAATTTTTGGTCGCCGATGGAATTTGAAATTGCATATTTTCTTGTGACATATCTCCTCCTTATATCTTTTTGGTGCTGTCCGCATCTGCAGAAGCCTCAGGCATTTTTAACATTCCCTTTGAATCAAACTCTGGTGAAGTAATGCCTTTCTGAAGACATTTCACATATTCAATCACCTGCCAACGTTCCTTCTGACTCATCTGGGAAGCATGTGACCCCATTAAACCTTTTCCGTATTGAAGCGTGTGATAAATCTTACCTTCTTCCAAATCTTTCAACTTGGTCGCATAGTCTGGAATACCTGCAATGTGACCATTCTGAGAAATTTTTCCATCTCCATGACCTTCCTTTCCATGGCAGTGCTGACAAAAACGATTGAAAAGAACAATTCCCTTTTCAATGTTCTCTTTGCTTGAAAGCAAGGGTGAATGAATTTCTTTGGCAGCACGAGCATAACCAGATGTATCATTTGGCAATGCGTAAGGCATACCAAAAATCGCATCTTCGCCCATGTATGCAACTGATCCTGCTGCTGGAATACGCGCTAAAATTGGTTTTACTCCAGCCTCATCTTTCTGGCTTTGTGTCCAATCCAAGTGCTTGCTTGAACCATAATCAACATAGGCTTCCACTGCGGGAGATCTGTACATGTCTGGCATGTACTCAACACCGGGTGAATTGGGGTCAACACCGCAAGAAACAATTCCCATTGTAGCGGCGAAAACAGATAGTGTAAATAATAGTGGACGCTTCATTTTAACAGTCCTTTATGCTTAATTCGTAAACTTGTGTACCTCTAATTTTCTCTTCCAACTCCGAAACTGAGAAACCATGATTGTCTTCAGTAACAATTTCCATCACAAACTTATCATCTGTGGTTCTTGGATCTGGATTCGAAGCTGGCATGCCTGGTAGAGTTCCGTTTCTTAATAAATACGTGATGGCCATACCGTGAGCACCACAAAAGACAGAAAATTCAAACATAACTGGAACAAACGCAGGTGCATTCTCAATCCAAGAGAAACTTGGCTTACCTCCAATATTCATTGGCCAGTCGTGAATCATGAAATACCATGTTCCGAAAATTGCCAATAACGTTCCTGTTGTTGCATACATGAATGACGTGATTGCCAATCGAGTGCGCTTCACACCAATGATAGGATCCAAACCGTGAACCGGAAATGGAGAAAATACGTCCTTTACATGTACTCCTTGACTAACCAACTGCTTTGCTGCCTCCAGCAAGGTGTGGTCATCATCGTACATCACATGAAATACTTTATTATTTGCCATTTGACTAAAATTCAATGATTAGTGTTTGTGTTGATCATTCTTGTAGCTTTCACCAGAAACCTTCAAGATGGTTTTCAATTCATTCAATGCAAGCACTGGGAAGTAACGTGCGAACAACAAGAACAACGTGAAGAAAATTCCAATGGTTCCAATGAACATTCCTATGTCGATCATAGACGGGTGGAATTCTCCCCATGCACCTGGTGTGTAATCACGGTGAATAGATGTAACAATGATTACGAAACGCTCGAACCACATACCAATGTTCACAACAATTGATAAGATAAACGTGGCCACTAAATTGGTTCGAATCTTTTTGAACCAGAAAAGTTGCGGAGAAATTACGTTACAAGTCATCATCATCCAATAACTCCAACTGTATGGACCAGAGAAACGATTAATGAATGCATAAGACTCGTATTCTACACCACTATACCAAGAGATAAACAACTCAGTCAGATAAGCTACCCCCACAATTGACCCAGTTACAATGATTACAATATTCATGTATTCAATGTGTGCCATGTGAATGTAATTCTCAAGACGCATGGTCTTCCTCATAATCAACAACAGTGTCAATACCATTGCGAAACCAGAGAATACCGCTCCCGATACGAAGTATGGAGGGAAAATGGTTGCGTGCCATCCAGGTATAACAGATGTTGCAAAGTCCATCGATACAATTGAGTGTACAGAGAATACAAGCGGAGTTGCAATACCAGCAAGAACCAAAGAAACTTCTTCAAAACGAGTCCAGTGCTTTGCTCTGCCTGACCATCCGAAAGACAAGATACCATATACTTTCTTCGCCCGTGGAGAAACCATTCTATCACGAATTGTTGCGAAGTCTGGTATCAAACCAATGTACCAAAACACCAACGATACAGAGAAGTAGGTCGAAATTGCGAATACGTCCCACATCAACGCCGAGTTGAAGTTTGGCCAAAGCGAACCAAATTGATTCGGTAAGGGTAATGTCCAATAGGCCATCCATACACGACCCATGTGAAATACAGGGAATATGGCTGCCATGATTACCGCGAAAATGGTCATCGCCTCAGCAGAACGGTTAATTGCCATTCTCCATCTTTGACGGAATAATAACAATACCGCTGAAATCAATGTTCCCGCGTGACCAATACCAACCCACCAAACGAAGTTGGTAATATCCCAAGACCAACCAACTGTTTTATTTAATCCCCAAGCACCGATTCCGGTTCCTACAAGATACATGATACACCCTATGCCATACAAGGCAATAATGGCGGCAATTCCCAATGCAATTTTCCATTGACGTGGGGCTTTCCCTTCAATTGGCCCTACCACATCATTGGTAATGTCATGGTAAGTCTTGTGTCCAAGAATTAAGGGTTTACGAATAGCAGCTTCTTTCATCATAAGGCTTAGGCTTCTGTTTCTTCAATGTTTCTAACTTTTGTCATGTAGAAGATATTCGGTTGAATACCTACTTCTTCCAATGCATGATATGAACGGTTGTCTTTCGCTCGCTGTGCATTCAACGACTTCGTATCATTTAAATCACCAAATACAATTGCGTTGGTTGGACAAGCTTCTGAACAAGCTGATTGTACTGATCCATCAACAACGGGTGTTCCATCAATCTTCGCAGCCAATTTACCAGCCTGAATACGCTGCTGACACATGCTGCATTTCTCCATAACACCACGTGTACGAACAGTAACATCTGGATTCAATACCATACGCATGGTCTCGTCTTGTGATGGATTGAACTTCGAGAATTTCTCATTACCAACGTAGTTGAACCAGTTGAATCGACGCACTTTGTATGGACAGTTGTTCGCACAATAACGTGTACCAATACAACGGTTATAAGCCATGTTGTTCAATCCTTCATTACTGTGCGTTGTTGCTGCAACGGGACATACCGTTTCGCAAGGTGCGTGATTGCAATGTTGACACATCATTGGCATATGCACTGTTTGCGGATTCTCAGCTGGAATCTCCATATCGCTATATGCTGAAATGGTTCCCAATTCTTTCGCTTTCTTAGTTTCTTCCAATGAAGCATAGTCAGAACTGAAGTAACGATCAATACGCATCCAATGCATATCACGGTGTCTGCGAACTTCATCTTTACCTACTACAGGCACGTTGTTTTCTGTATGACACGCTGTGATACATGATCCACAACCTATACAAGATGACAAGTCAATGGTCATTCCCCAACGGTGACCTACTCCCTCTACCGGGTGATCTCTCCACAAGTCCAAGTTTTCAGACTCATTTCCATTCGGGTCACGAAGTGGTTTCTTATCCTGCGCATTGATCTTACCGTCCTTGTTCACATCTTCATGGACAATTAGTCCAACAAATGGATTCCAAGAGGCCTCGCCTTTTTTCTTATCCTTCTCCGCTAAATATTTGGCCAATACCGTCTCTTTTACAACAGACTCACGACCCATAACGGTGCTGTGAAGCTGAGTAGATGCCAATGGATACGTATTTCCAGTTGCTTCCAAACTTGCAACTCCGTTGAAACGACGTGTACCTGCAGTTGAAACGAATCCAAATGCATTTTTACCAATCGCCTGTGGTTTTCCGTTTTCACCCAAAATGTATTCACCGGTTGAGTCTACTTGGAAAGCTGACTTACCAATGTTTTCATTTCCTTCACCTCTTCCGTATCCGAGCGCTATACCAATGGTTCCGGCCTTTTGACCTGGAGTTGGACATGCTGGCAACTCAAGTGATTTACCGTTTACAGTAACCTTCACCAATGACGCCGGATCGTCCTGAGCAATGTAGGTGTTTAAACCCAATTTTTTCATGTCCGAAGGGGCCATCGCCACATAGTTGTCCCAAGTGATTTTGGTAATTGGATCTGGTGTTTCGTGAAGTATTGGGTTATTGGCATACTCACCAGTTCCCATTGTAATTTTCTGATACATTACCACTTCCCACTCTCCGGTAGCATTTGATGTTGCTCCGGCAATGGCCTTTGCTGAATCAAAAGAAGTGGTTACCAATGGCACAACCACAGCTGGAGATTCTTGTATAACCGTTTTAGGCATATTCGAATCTTTGGGAAGACTGATAACGTTCGCCATTGTTGAAACTGCAGCTGTTGTATCGGCTACAGCAGCCATTGCTGCATTTTCTGCTACAGGCAACTTCACATCGGTAGATGTACCGTTGTGCACGCTCATATTGAACAAGTCTGTGCCCAATTCGGTGTGAGATGCCTGAATGTAATTATAATATGATATTCCGTTACCGGTCCAACGAAGAATACTTTCTTGAGCAGCTCGCGTATTGTACAAAGGAACAATGGTAGGTTGAACGAAATCAACACGGCCTGCAACAGGCGACAAATCATTCCAAGACTCTAAATAGTGATGATCTGGTGCGCAGTAATTCGCTTTCGCTCCTGTCTCATCTGCATAAGCATTGAAACTTACTACACATGGCACCTTCGCCATTGCAGATTTAAATGCTTCGCCATATGCGTACACTGGATTTGTTCCATATACGATTAGCGCGCCTACGCCACCGCTGTTCATCTCAGTAACCAACGCATCCATTGCAGCATCATTACCTTGGAATAGATTCAAGGGTTTATCCACATTGGCAGTGGTTCCGTAGTTATTGAGTGCCTTATTAATAGCGCAAACCAAAGCCTGAACATCTGTGTTGTTGTTTCCACAAACAACTAGAGATGCACCCGCATTTGCTTTTAATTCAGAGGCAATTTTTTCAATACGCGCGGTATCTACTCCTTCAACTGCCGTTGCACTTCCGTTCACAATTGCTGAATACAAAGAAGCTACTACAGCCCCTTCTTGTGATGGCTTAATGGCCACACGCACATCTGCATTTGATCCAGTCAATGACATGATCGACTCAAACTGATAGTGTTTGCTCATCCATTCGCCGTGCGGCTTTCTGGTTGAAGCGTAGTCTGCTTGATACAATGTACTTGATAACCATGTTCCTAGGAAATCTGCTCCGACAGAAACAATGGTTTTAGCTTTTGAAAAATCGTAAGCTGGAATAACCGACTTACCGATCACCTGCTCATGAGCTAAACGAATACCTTGATATGAATAAGCATCCCATTGAATGTGCTGAACCTTACCGTTGTACTTGGCAGAGAATTCATTGATTGCACGTTGGGTTGATGGACTAATAATGGTGTTCGACAAAATGCGGATACTTCCTGCACTGCTTAATGCCGCGGAAACTTCAGAATCTAATGTTCCCCAATCTGTGTTTACCCCATTCTTAGTCGGACCTTGAAGACGGGCACTATCATAAACACTCAAAACAGAGGCGTTTACAACAGCACTAACATTTCCACCCTTAAAACCATGCTTTTTATTTCCTTTGATGTGAATTGGTCGTCCTTCACGTGTCTTCACCATAATACCGGAATACACATTGCCATCATAGAAAGTTGATGCATAGTAATTCGGAACACCCGGTGTAATTTCCTCAGGCTTTACTACGTAAGGTATACTTTTAACAACAGGAGTTTCGCAAGCAGCTAATGTTGCAGCTGCTACGCTGAATCCCATGAATTTCAGGAAGTCACGACGACCCGTGTTTGTCTCTTGAAGTTTGTCACTGCCCAAAAACTCCTCAACGTTTTTTCCTTGAGGGAACTCAGATGCAGCGCTTTCTTGGAAAGAAGAAGTGTTATCTAACTCTTCCATTCCTGTCCAGTATTTTTTATTCATACCCATAATGTTCAGGTCAAATTCAAATTAATAGTGACATTTTCCACATTCCCAACCACCAAGACCTTTCACGCTCAATGAAGGAGCAAGTGTGTCTGGCATTTTACCCCATGAAGAAGCTTCGCGCTCTTCATTGATATTCTCTTGAAGTAGTCCACGCAGAGCTCTTCTACCCGCTTCGGTAGACTTGTAGCGCTCATGCATTTCAACGTAATAATCATTTGAAGCCAAATCAACTTTTGATTTGTTGTGACACTCTATACACCATCCCATAGTTAGGGTTGGTTTAGTTAATTCAATCAGGGTGGAAGCAACAGGCTGACCATTCACACCAGAAGTGATTCCTTTGTAATTCGGATCCTTAATCATAGCGTTGATTTGGGCGGTTGTTGCTTGGCGACCAGTTGTGTATAAATCTACCGGACCGTGGCACTGACGACAATCAATCTTTCCTACAGTCACGTGCTGTGAGTGATTGAAGTATACGTGATCAGGTAGGTTGTGAACTTTGTTCCATACAATTGGCTTTTTCTCTACATCGGTTCTGTACTGCCCCGTCTTCGGATCAAAACCAATGGCCTCATAAATTTTCGCAATTTCAGTTTCCTTGGTAACCGCTCCGCTCTTGATACCCTTGTGGCAATTCATACATACATTCACGGAAGGAATACCCGCATGCTTAGATTTTGCTGCGCTTGAGTGGCAATATTGACAGTCAATTTCGTTCTTACATACGTGAGCCGCGTGCGAAAACCAAATGGGTTGTTCCGGATTGTAACCTTCATAAACTCCAATGTCCATGAGTGTTCCATAACCTACTACAAAGAAGTAGCAGAACAAGAATAAGCCCATTACACTTACGAATTTCTTATTCTTCCACATCCAATCCTTGGCCATTTGCACATAACTTCTGTGGTCTTCTTCCGATTCCGATTCAGCCTGCGCATTTTTTAACGAACGAGAAATATTCGCTCCAGAAAT
>CAYSEX010000015.1:0-5517 GCA_964430305.1 uncultured Chryseobacterium sp. | reverse complement strand
TTGGTTACAGCTTGACCCGCCATAATACCAAAATTTCCCGCATACTGAGCTATCAATCCTTTCACATAGGCATCGCCCGTTGCAATTGCTGCATTCGGATTTTGTACCCATTTCACCAAAAGTTCATCCTTGCCCTTCCAACGATCAGCAACACCCTTTAAACCAGGCGCAGCCAACACTTCGTCAGTAATTTTGTGACAAGAAGCACAATTCGCTTTGAATAATTGTTCCCCTTTTGCGGCATCACCGCCTTCGTGAATACTAACAGCAAAAGCCGAAGTAGACATGGTAATAGCAGTTATACTGAGTATCGCTGCTTTTTTAAAACTTGCTAGAAGTCGCTTCATTGCTCGATTTTTTCGAAAATTCCAAATATTAGCGCGACAAATTTAACTGCGGAAGTTGTATCACAGAAATGTCATTTTCCATTACATGCTAATTTATAGTGAATCTAAATAAGAGTTTGCGGCATAGTTTTTCTTAGGCGACTGATATTCCGCAGTTTGTAGTACAACTCTGATGGATTTGTCTCTATTTTTGTCAGCCTATGAATATATCTTTTTCACTCCCAATTATCTTTTTCACGTTAATTACAAGTTTGTGCTTTGGTCAACAATCGAAAGGAAAAATAATTGTACCCCAAAATAGAATTTTCACAGATACCTTAGAAAAAAATACAGGTGTTGTCTCGTTTTATGTTGGCACTTCAATCCAAAACATTGAAAAAGAAGATCGCGGAAAATATAACATCGAAGGCTTTCGAGTTCAAATCTACTTTGGCGGAGATTTGAATCAAGCCAAAAAAGTAAGACAAGAGTTTATATCAGCCGGGAACCCCTACGGCGCCTATCTGGAGCAAAATATTCCTGACTTTTCTCTCAGAATTGGTGACTTTTTAACAGAAGCGGAAGCAAAAATGGTATTGAAACAATTCATTCAAAAATACCCAGGCGCTTTCGTTGTGAAAAGTAAAATTCAACCTCCGAAGTTAGAACCCTATTTTGAGCAAGCACTAGACGAATAATTCAATAATACATTTGCATTATGCCCATTTACCATTCGTTAGGAAAGTTTCCATCGAAACGACACACCACCTTCTACAAAGAGGATGGCAATTTACATTATGAACAATTGTTTGGCACAGAGGGGTTCAGCGGAATGGCCTCCCTCCTTTACCATCTTCATAGACCCACTCAAATTAAATCGGTAGGAACACCTGTGAATTGCGCGCCTATTGCAGCCGTGCAACATAACATTTCACCCCACATGTTCAATGGATTTAAGACAAAGCAAGCGTCTGATTTTCTTGAAAGCAGAAACATTCTGTTGTTCAATAACGACCTCAACATAGCCACAGCGGCTCCAACAAACTCGTTGAATACCTATTTCTACAAAAATGCTGACGCTGACGAAGTGATTTTTGTGCATCAAGGTGAAGGTACTCTTCGAACATTCGTGGGTAATATTACATTCGGACCCGGTGATTATTTGGTTATTCCAAGAGGAATTATTTATCAAATTGAATTCAAAACCTCTGAAAACCGATTGTTTATTGTAGAAAGTTTTTCTCCGGTAGTTACTCCAAAGAGATACAGAAATTACTTCGGTCAATTGCTCGAACATGCTCCATTCTGCGAACGCGACATTCGAAGACCAGACGTTCTCGAAACGCATGATGAAAAAGGGGAGTTCATCATCAAAATCAAAAAAGAAAATCACATGCATGAAGTCGTATATGCGACTCATCCATTCGATGTTGCCGGGTGGGACGGTTACAACTATCCTTATGCCTTCAACATTTCCAACTTCGAACCTATTACCGGTCGTGTGCACCAACCACCGCCTGTTCATCAAACTTTTGAAGCTCACAATTTTGTTATCTGCTCGTTTGTTCCTCGATTGTATGATTATCATCCGCAGTCTATACCGGCTCCATACAACCATTCGAACATTGATTCAGATGAAGTCCTATACTACGTAGACGGAGACTTCATGAGTAGAAATCACGTTGAAAAAGGCTTCATTTCATTGCATCCCGCCGGTGTACCTCATGGCCCACACCCCGGTGCATACGAAAGATCTATAGGTCAAAAAGAAACACAAGAGTTGGCCGTTATGGTTGACACTTTTAAACCACTTCGCATAACTCAAACTGCGTTGGAATTAAACGAAAAAGATTATCTCACTTCTTGGTTATAAACTATGACACAAAACAACACATCACCCGAATTAGCAAAAGTAGTTCCAACTGCTGAAGATTTTTTACCCCTTCTTGGAACAGATTACGTTGAATTGTATGTTGGAAATGCCAAACAAGCCGCACATTACTACATGAGCGCTTGGGGCTTTCAACCCTTGGCATACCGTGGATTAGAAACCGGCTGCAAAGACGCTGTTTCTTATGTCCTTATTCAAGACAAAATCAGATTAGTTCTTACTTCACCGCTTCAAGCCGATGGCCCAATTAACGCTCACATCAACAAGCACGGAGATGGAGTTAAAGTGGTTGCTCTTTGGGTAGATGATGCTACATACTCATTTGAACAAACCGTTGAACGCGGCGCAGAGCCTTGCCTTGACCCCATTCGAATCTCTGACGAAAATGGAGAAGTTGTTATGTCAGGCATTCGCACCTACGGCGAAACCTTTCATTACTTCATAGAACGAAAAAATTATAGCGGTCCCTTCATGCCTGGATACAAAGCTTGGACACCAGCGTTTAAACCGAAATCTGTTGGATTAAAATTCATTGACCACATGGTTGGTAATGTAGGTTGGAATGAAATGAATAAATGGGTTGAATTCTATGCCAAGGTCATGGGATTTGCTCAACTGGTAAGCTTCGATGATAAAGACATTTCAACAGAGTATACTGCGCTCATGAGTAAGGTGATGTCGAACGGAAACGGACGCATAAAATTTCCAATCAATGAACCCGCAGAAGGCAGAAAGAAAAGTCAAATTGAAGAGTATATTGATTTCTACAACGGAGCAGGAGTTCAGCACATTGCCGTTGCAACAGACAACATCATTGAAACAGTTACTGCTTTACGCGATAACGGTGTAGAATTCTTACATGTTCCAAGCTCTTACTACGAAACAGTACTTGACCGCGTTGGGAAAATAGATGAAGACCTTGAACCGCTCAAAGAACTTGGAATTCTTATTGACCGTGACGATGAAGGTTACTTACTTCAACTTTTCACAAAACCAGTTTTGGATCGTCCAACCATGTTTTTTGAAATCATTCAAAGAAAAGGAGCCAAGTCTTTCGGTAAAGGAAATTTCAAAGCGCTCTTTGAAGCCATTGAGAGAGAACAAGAATTACGCGGAACACTTTAATCGTGAACGTATCGTTTTTCTTCGCTAGACGCTACCTTTTCGCCAAGAAATCTAGAAACATTATCAATGTCATTTCTTCGATTTCATTGGGTGTTGTTGCCTTCGTAGCTACCGCCATGATTTTGGTTATGTCAGCATTTTCAGGACTAGAAAATCTCATTGAAGATATATTCTCCAATTTCGATGCGCCCATAACCATTACTGCAAAAGAAGGAACGTTTTTATCAGATGCCAGTATTGACTATGCTTCGTTGAAACAGATTGAAGGAATTAAGGAAGTTGGAAAAGTCATTGAGCATGACGTTTGGTTGAACTACGGTGATCAGAATACAGTGGCCACACTAAAAGGTGTTGAACCACAATTTGTCAAAACACTTCAAACCGATAGTATTCTTTACACCGGAAAATTTATTTTAGAAAAAGACAGTACCTCCTTTCTCGTTGTTGGCGTTGGTGTGCGAGGAGAACTACTCTTTCCAATTGATTTGAATCAACCTGTCATTCTTTCATTGAAAGCGCCTATTGTTGGAAAGAGATTAAGTACACATAAAGAAAATGCATTCAATGAAGCTGATATTCAAGTGAGCGGTACATTTTCTTCCAATGCTGAATTAGATAAAAAATATGTCTTTACTTCCTTCAAATTCGCACAAGAATTGTTTGAATTGCAAGACGGTTGCTCAGCTATTGAACTTCAACTTTCACCAAACGCCAATGTGCAAGAAGTAAAAACAAAGCTGATCGCTTTATTACCCGAATGTAACATTCAAACAAGAGAGGATAAAAATGCCATTGTCTACAAAACAAATGCATCAGAGAAATGGGCAACTTACCTCATCTTGGTTTTCATTCTCATTATTGCAAGTTTCAATATTTTAGCTTCACTCACTTTATTAATCATTGAAAAGAAACAAGATATTTTTGTGCTTTACAGCATGGGGGCCACAAAAAAAATGATTCGAAATATATTCGTTTTTGAGGGAATATTCATCAATTTCTTGGGAGCGGTAATCGGTACTGTTCTCGGTGTAATCATTACATTATTGCAACAAAAAATTGGTTTAGTGCGAATGGAAGGTGCCATTGTAGAATACTACCCCATGGATCTAGACGCCTCAGCTGTATTCGGAATTTTCTTGACAGCATTCACCGTGGGTTCTACTTTTTGCATTCTTGTTGTACCCCAACTACTGAAGCGATTTAGCCGCACTCAAACAACCTAACTTCAAACTAGAGCTAAACGATTTCCAGGTTTCCATACCACTATGCCCTTCATTTCCAATTGCAATAGGGTGGTGAAAAAATTGTCTTGGCACACACTCATTTTCAGGTCATCGACATGAATGGATTTGACTTTCAACAATTGCTGATACAATTCGTACTCAAACTCATTGAGTACAGGCAATTCCAACTGATGCGACACACTCGAGTTCCAATTCATCAAATTCAATAAATCACCAACCCCCGTATAAATTGTGGCCTTATTCTGACGCACAAGAGCGTTGCAACCTTCACTCTTTAAATCACCAACCTTTCCTGGAACAGCAACCACTTCCTTGTTGTAATCGTTTCCAAATTGAGCGGTAACCAAAGCTCCTCCTTTGTTTGCCGACTCCACAACCAAAATAACATCTGAAAGTGCTGCAATAAGCCGGTTTCGTAATGGAAAAAAATCACGCTCTGCTTTAACAAAAGGCATATGCTCAGAAAGTGCACAACCATGACGTTCAATCTCGCGAAGCAATGTGCGGTTCTGAGGTGGATAAACATGTTCATGACCATGAGCCAAACACGCCCAAGTTTTCATTTCGCGATCCAACGCGCCCTGATGCGCGCAGGTATCTATGCCTAATGCCAAGCCACTTATTACTGTGCAACCCGTGTGTTGTAAACCATCAAGTATTTCCAACACCATCTGATTGCCATAAGATGTTTGATTTCGCGTTCCAACTATAGCAATAGTTCTATTCGAATCTAATAATGAACCGCGACTTAGAAAATACAACGGTGAATCTTCAAAATAAGTCAACCTCCGTGGATAATCTTCATGCTGATAACTTATAACCCGAATATTCATTCGGTTACACCATTCTAAATGTGTAGAAGCCATTTTCTTGAATGATTCAAGATCTGTTTCAGCGGGACTTAGCTTACCCATACCCCACTGCGCAATGG
>CAYSEX010000014.1:41509-45654 GCA_964430305.1 uncultured Chryseobacterium sp. | reverse complement strand
TTGTTTCAAGACTTGCGAAATACCGAACTTCACGCAGTCAGCAGGAGTGCCAGAGCATGCGTATGCTTTCACGTCTTCGCCGAATATTGTGCTTTCAGAAACGCGTAAAATTCCATGAATTGAAACGGCATGGCCCATGCCACTTTGGGGCTTATCAGGAGCAACCACTACCACGTTTCCAAATTTCCTTGCTATTTCTACGAGAGATGCAATGCCTTTTGCTGTAATTCCATAATCATTAGTCACCAATATGGTGGGTTTCTTTTCGTCCATTGTACAAACTTACATTCGAATTGTGAGTGAATGCATTTGCTCATGGAATTTTCTCATCTTTGTGGCCTAAATCGAATTTACATGAATGCATACGTTGTTGGTGGTGTTCGCACCGCAATAGGAAATTTTGGTGGAACATTGGCTCCTGTTCGAGCAGATGATTTAGCGTCAGTGGTTTTAATGGAGTTAATAAAGAAATTTCCCAACCTTGACCCCGCGGTTATTTCAGACGTATATATGGGTTGCGCAAATCAGGCCGGAGAAGATAACCGCAATGTGGCGCGAATGGCTGTTTTATTGGCAGGACTTCCTCACACTGTTCCCGCTGAAACCCTCAATCGTTTGTGTGCTTCAGGTATGAGTGCCGTAGCTACTGCTGCGCGTGCTGCGCATGCCAACGAAGGTGATGTATTTATTGCAGGCGGAATTGAGCATATGACACGTGGACCTTGGGTAATCTCTAAAACAAGTTCAGCATTTGGAAGAGATGCTCAGATGTTCGATAGTTCTTTTGGATGGCGGTTTGTAAATGCTAAAATGAAGGAAATGTATGGAGTAGATGCCATGGGAGAGACGGCTGAAAATTTAGCTGAAATGTTCAATATTTCACGCGATGATCAGGATGCTTTTGCGCTTTGGTCACAGCAAAAGGCAGCAGCTTCTTTGGCTTTGTTGCAAGAAGAAATTGTTGCGGTGAATATTCCAGTAAAAAAGGGAGACCCAATTATTTTTAATTCAGATGAATTTGCGAAAGCGGGAACTACCATAGAAGGTCTTGCAAAACTTCGTGCTTCATTTAGAAGCAATGGATCGGTTACAGCAGGCAATGCCTCGGGTTTAAATGACGGTGCTGCAGCCTTGTTAATTGCAAGTGAGAATGGATTGAAAACGCACGGGCTTACTCCTTTAACGCGCGTGGTTTCCTCCGCCGTAAGCGGTGTTGAGCCGCGCATCATGGGTATTGGTCCGGTTGAAGCCTCGAAGTTGGCTTTGAAGCGCGCGGGTTTAACCTTGGATCAAATGGATATTCTAGAATTAAACGAAGCTTTCGCAGCGCAGGTATTGGCGTGTACACGTCAGCTTGGGTTGGAAGATAACGACACGCGCATTAATCCACAAGGAGGTGCAATTGCGTTAGGGCATCCGCTTGGAATGAGCGGTGCGCGATTGGTTCAAACAGCTTCAATGCAACTCGCTAGATCAAACAAAAAATATGCTTTGTGCACCATGTGCATTGGAGTAGGACAAGGGTATGCCGTAGTACTTGAACGCGTTTAGACATGGCAAATATTTTTGAATTTAATGGAATGATTCCGGTTGTGCATGAATCGGCTTTTGTGCATCCGAATGCCACGGTTACAGGAAATGTAATCATTGGAAAGGATGTATACATTGGCCCAGGCGCTGCCATTCGCGGTGACTGGGGACAAATAATTATTTCTGATGGATGCAATGTGCAAGAGAATTGTACAATACACATGTTTCCTGGAACAACTGTAGTTTTAAAACCAGGTGCACATATTGGTCATGGAGCTATTATTCATGGAGCTCAAATTGGTGCAAACTGCCTTGTTGGAATGAATGCGGTATTAATGGACGATGCCATAATTGAAGATGAATGTATCATTGGCGCATTAACCTTTGTGCCTGCTAAGATGATTATACCGAGTCGCTCTGTGGCGGTTGGTAATCCGGCCCGAGTAGTAAAAAATGTGAGTGATGCCATGTTGCAATGGAAAACCGAGGGGACTGGTTGGTATCAGCGATTGCCTCAAGAGTGTAGAGATTCATTGCGCCCATGTGATCCTTTGCGAGAGGTTCCTGCAGATCGAAAAAACAATGACCATTCCACATATAAACCTTGGTCTTCACGTGAGGAATGAGTCAATTTCATTTTAAAAAGTTTTCTTTACATCATCAGCAATCTTCCATGAAAGTGGGAACTGATGCGGTATTACTCGGAGCATGGTGTAAGGTGGAAAGAGGCGATGCAATTTTGGAAGTGGGATCGGGTTGTGGAGTCATTTCTTGCATGTTGACGCAGCGCGGAGCTCAAATGATAGGTATTGAAATACATCTAGACTCAATTATAGAGTCAAGAGAAAACGCAAGAGCATTGCCCTTTGTTGAGAAACCAAAGTTCATTGGTATAGATTTTTTTGATTGGTCAACGTCTGATAAATTTGAGGGAATAGTTTCCAATCCGCCATTTTTTATTCAATCCTTAAATGCGCCTAATGAGGCGCGCAACCAAGCAAGGCACCTCAATGCAACTTGGATAGAAAAATTTTGGAGTAAGGCGTTTGATTTAACTGACCGGGTAAGTATTATTATTCCGAATATTGATTCACAAAAATGGATTGCCTCTGCCCTAAAGGTGGGGTTTTCTATGACCCGCAGATGCAAAGTGTATTCATTTGAAAAGGATGAACACGCCATTCGATTGTTGCTGGAATTTCAAAGAAATCGTGTTGTTTCTACTTGTGAGTCCGAGCTTGTTTTATATGCCCATGACAAATCAAGAACAGCTGAATACACAAAATTATGTGAAGACTTTTATTTATAATTAATCTTCCAATTCAAGAAGTAAACTGAGTAGCACTTGAAGCTGTCTTACTTTATCTGCTTGATTCAACGCAATGTTGTGGTGGCTGAATGCATTGAGATGGCGAATGAGGATATCGCGATTGCTGCACGCCTCGAAGAAATGAGGGTCTAAGGGTAGATGTTGATTCAAGATAAATTGTTCCACTTCTTCATGGTCGAGAATGGTTCCTCCTGCATACGGATTAACGTAGAATAATATTTCTTTGTTGTCAGTAGCATCATCTGGCAACAACCATTCAGGCATTTCTTCAACGTAACACAAAATAAAATGGCCAGGAAGGTTAACACCATAAATTGGAATATCTAAACTTTGAGCAAGTAATAAATAGAGCGTTCCTAGACTTAGAGGAGTGCCCGTTTTGGTAACAAGTGTGTCATGTAATGAATGCGGAGCGGTAGTCAATTCATTTGAAACGCCTGTGAATCCGAGGAGTTTGAAGAGAATGTGATTTAAAACCTTGATGTTTTCGAGTGGCGTTAATCGATCATTTAATTCCAACCAAATGTCCTGTCGAATACGTGAGAATTGATAAGTAATCTCTTCAGAGGGTATATTGCGTTGGTGATATTTGTTGAGAATAAGAATGCCTTCCAATAAATTTTGCTCACCTTGTTTCCATGATTTTAGTTGTTCGTAGCTCGAGGAATATTGAATTTTCTCAATCAAATGTGCCAAGCGTTGTGTTGCAAGGTTGTCGGCATCTATGAGCATGTAATGGTCTTCAAGCGTGTGTATAATAGACTCTCCTTTCTCTTCAAGGGCAGTCTGAACCGCTTGAAAGACATCTTCGTTGGGGTCGTCTAAAAGTTTTATTAACGCATGAAGGTCAGATTGACTCATAGGGGCTTTTTTGATGTGGTCAAATCTAGCTTATGTCCATCTTCATGAATCTGCCTTATGTAGCAGTTATTCACACTTCATTGTTAAGGTGTCTGACGGATTGTCCGAAAAAAAAAGAATGGTGAAATGATTGTACATTCACGCTAATGATTGACACTGATAAGCATAAATTTTGGGATGCCTTTCGCTGGGTATTTCTCTTTGTAGTGCTGTTTGTTGGGTTATACTATTTGGCAGAGTCGAGGCATTGGTCACTTTCTCATTACGGTGTCATACCAAGGGATTTAGCCAGTTGCTGGCATATTTTAACTATTCATTTCATTCATGGAAGCCAAGAGCATTTGTGGAATAATGTTGCAGCCTTTTCTCTTTTAACGGGATTGTTGGTTTTCTTTTATCATGAAATTGCAGTTAAAGTCTTTGC